>DJFP01000279.1:3098-7590 GCA_002432565.1 Flavobacteriales bacterium UBA5869 | reverse complement strand
CGATTGCTGTCGAAAGTGAAAGTTGCAGCAATATCTTTGATCTGGCTTGCGGATAAATTCATCTTAGAAGCGTATACTTTTGCATTTTGCAAACGGTTGCTGTCAAAACTTTCAGATCTCAGGCTGCTCAAAAACTGGCTGAAATACTGGTTGTTTGTGGTTTGCCCCTGGTTGTAATAACCGTCGCCCTGGTAGTTTGGATAGGTTCCGCAGTGGTTGTTTTGATAACCTCCGCCGTAATAACCGTTTCCGTTGTTACCGTAGTTTACGTTTCCTACATTTCCGTTTCCGTTCCATCCACCATTTGTATATCCCATCGGATTGCTTGCAACAATGGTAAGCGTTCCATACATATCCAGTTCTGCTACCAATTGAGTGTTGTGCGGAATATTCAGGTTGTTCTTGAAAACAACCTGGCCGTTCATTTTGTCGACAACTTTTACCTGAGTGTTTCCTGCATACAGGTTGTAAAATTGATACGTATTGATAGTATTTGTTTGCGTTTGGCTGGAAGCGCTGACAATAAATTGACCTTGTCTGTTAACCCGCAAAACTAATTCAGAAGCATGTGCGAGTGTACAGGTTAAAAGTACTAGTGCGAATGTGAAGTAGATCTTTTTCATGACTTTGAATTTTATAAATGATGTAGTAATAAAATTCGTGCCAAAAAAATGTAATTTAAAAAAGGTGGGCTGTAAAATTTTACAGCCCANNATCATTACCGGCATTACCAGCATTAAAATATCTTCGTGTTCGTTATCTGAAGTATTCGGCATCAATAAACCTGCTCTGCTTGGCTCACTCATGGCAATTTTAACTTCCGGAGCATCGATGTTGTTGAGCATTTCCATCAGGAATCGGCTGTTGAAAGCGATTTCGATATCTGTCCCGTCGTAATTACAAGTCAGGCGCTCATTCGCTTCATTGGAGAAATCCAGATCTTCTGCAGAAATATTCAATTCACTTCCGGCAATCTTTAATTTTACCTGGTGTGTGGTTTTGTTGGCAAAAATCGAAACNNGCTTCATAATTCGGATATTTCCCATCGATCAAACGGCACATTAAAACAATATCGTTGAATGTGAAAATGGCATTTGAATCCGTGTATTCTACCTGTACTTCTTCATCTCCGCGCAAATTGGATTTCAACAAGTTCAATGGTTTTTTCGGAAGAATGAATGCTGATCCACCGGTTGCCTGACCGTCTGTTCTGCGGTATCTAACCAATTTGTGAGCATCCGTAGCAACGAAGGTAATGTCGGAAGGGCTGAACTGGCAGTACATACCGCTCATTACCGGGCGTAAATCATCATTTCCTGCAGCAAAAAGCGTTTTGTTAATCGCGCTGGAAATAATCTCACCTGAAATGCGGATGCTGGTACTGTTTTCAATAGCCGGAGTTTTGGGAAACTCTTCGCCGTTGAATCCGACCATTTTTGATTTACCGTTGTCGTAAACGATCTCCACTCCGAAAGAAGCTGTATCGATCTTGAATGTACATGGCTGATCCGGAAGGTTCTTCAATACATCCAAAAGCATTTTAGCGGGAATTGCCACTTTGCCCGAGTCGGTTGCTTCAACTTCCATGGTTGTCTGCATGGTTGTCTCCAAATCGGAAGCAGAGATGATCAATTGACTGTCCGAAATGTTGAACAAAAAGTTATCAAGGATCGGCAAAGTATTACTAGTGCTTAAAACACCGCTGATGCTTTGAAGATGACGTAGTAAATTCGTACTGGATACGATAAAATTCATACTGATTGGTTATTTACGAGAACAAATATACCAATTATTCAAGGGATGAATGGTTGAAAATCCAACTCTTTCCCGACAGTTTTCAACGAGATATTAACCTTATTGGATAGTTCCGTATCGATTCGGGTTGAAGTAAACATGCCCCATAATTATAGGGTTGAAGACGAAATACTGGCATTTAACAACCTGTCCGTCCGGAAGTTCACACCAGAATCTGTTAATATCATAGTCTGCCTTGTCTCCAAAATCATCCACTTCACCTTCCGAGGTTGCTTTGATGCGGAACATGCGCAATTTTTTCTTTTCGCCCTTGGTTGTACGAACCTTCAATTCACAGAATGGAGTGGATCGTTTTAAACTATCCAACTGCTTGTCATTCAGCTCGTAGTTCGGGTTTTCGAAGTTGATGCGTTTGTAGTTTAACAAGTAACGGTAAACCATATTGGTATCTAGGCTTGTTAAATACTTGCCCCCGTATTTTACCAGGTAATCGTTTTTGATTTTGCGGACTTCAAAGCTTCTGTCAGGTCTTCCTGTGAACTTCACATTCACTTCAGCAATTTCCTGCATCTGGTAAGCAAAAATTCCGGAACACTGCCATTTTCTTGGATCCGCGAAGAAACGTGGTTCAATAATTCCTTTCATTCCTTTGATCTCGGCAATTACCGGTAAGTCGCTTTTTCCCGCTTCTTCCGATTCTACCAGCATGTAGGTTCCGTGATGGTCGGAAGTGGCCCCGCCGATATACCAGGTTTTGCTCCATTCATCGTTCTGGAAATACTGAACTTTAATGCCAAGCGTTGATATGCGGTTGATGACCGTTTTTACCGAGTTTTCAGGTACATATCCTTTGAATCGTACATTGTATAGTGCTTCAAGGATGTTAAATACCTGTATCGGCTGAACGCATTCCCCTTTATCATCTGTCCACGAATTCCCGTTACGGATCAGGGTCATTTCCATCCCGTTCGGTTCTGTAATAATAATTTTATTGACGGATGCGGTATCTTGTATTTCAAAGTTGAAAGCTGCAAGGTTTCCGTCGGATTTTCCTTTGTTGCTGATTAATCGGGCAGTGAAAATTCCTAATCCCACTAATAATCCGATTCCTAAAATAACGATGATAATTCTTTTCATATGACTAAGAACGTGCGTAACGGCGTTTACGCAAGTAGAATAATAAAATTGCTAATAAAATAATAAAGAGCGAAGGAAGTACTACATTGATAATCATATACTTCGTGCGCTGATCTTTGATCTTTTCCTTATCAATAGGGTGAATGTCAATTTGCTTGCTTCGGATATCCAGTACGGAGTTGTCGCCCATCATGTAATCGACCAGGTTCTGGAAGAACTCCTGGTTTCCATAAATCAGCGGCTGCATGCGCATCTGGGCCATCACTTCGTCATAGCGCAGGTTGTTGAATGAGATCGGTCGATACATCATTTTGCCGGTTTTACTTGGCATGGAATCGTAGTAATTCGCAATGAACGAACCGTTCCCGACTACCATGACTTTTCCTTCTTCTCTGCTGCTTGTCAGAAATCCTGATTCCGGGTTTTTGGCAAATTCATCCGTCAAACGGTTCTTGAAGTGTGAATCAAATTTTCCTTCTGCTATTCCGGCAAGACAGATCTTATTGTTTTCAGATGTCGGATTGTCAGCCAAAATCGGAACTTTTCCGTAATTCATCGGCATGGCCAGACTTATCAGAGGCGCCATACCGGTTACGCGTGAGTTTGTTGAACTGGTTAATACCGGGGAAACCAACCTTTTTTCGTTCGGGATTAATTGGATCTGGGATGCATAACGAAGCATAACCGGTTCGATATTCCGTGCAATCGGATGCTTGGTCGGTGTGGCTGCGACGTAGAAAAACCACGGCAGTAAGCTTTGTTTCGCAAATGGCGTCTGAATAGGCGCACAGCGAACATCCATTACATAATTGTCGTTGGTTTTTATGCCATAATCAAAAAGCAGCTTGTCCAGGCCAAGTTCTGTTCGTATGGTGCTGACCATTCCTGTTCTGTTCAGGGAATCCTGCGGGAAAGTCAATTTGTCGAAGAAACACATCAATCTTCCGCCGCGCATCACAAACTGGTCGATGATGTAAAGGTCTTTGTCTGAATAGGCTGTTCGTGGTCTTGCAATAATTGCTCCCGTAAATCCGTCCAGGGCTCTCAGGGAATCTTTCATCACGACATCTTCTACTGAGTAGTATGGTTCCAACAATGAACGGACGCGTTGTGTTTCTGCAAAACGAAGCTCTCCATGTCCGCCAATAAAAGCAATTCGCGGTTTTTGTTTCTGAATGGTTCTTCTCAATGCCGAGATCAGCATGTATTCCAGGTTATTGATGGAGTTTTGGATCGTTGTTTCCGAGAATTCTTTCGACAATTGAGCAGGCTGTCCCTGTGGCGAACCTGGTAATAATTGGATGTAATTTTTGGTAAATCCTTCGTATTCGATTTCTGCTCCCGGCCACAAAGTCATTTGGGTTTGAGAGCCGTCTTTTTGGTATACGATTTCCAACGGAATGATTCCTTTTCCTTTGCTGTAAAGTATTTGGAATAAACTATTTTGCTCTGCTTCGGTCCCAACAAGCGGGTCGATAAATTCATATTCGATACGGTCACCGGCAATTTCTTTGAACTCAGCTAATTTGTCTTCGACCGCATTTCTAAAGCGCTTAATCTCCGCAGGAAGCTTTCCTTCCAGGTAGATTTTCAAATACAA
>DJFP01000279.1:2895-3050 GCA_002432565.1 Flavobacteriales bacterium UBA5869 | reverse complement strand
AGGAATACAACAACTCCTACAATGATTCCCAATACGATCCAGTTGTAGAACTTTTTTACTTTGTTACTGCTTTCAGCCATCGGGTTAACGTTTCAAAGATTTAACAACTGTAAGGGTTGCAGCCAGGAAGATTGCAATTACCCCGAAAAAATAAA
>DJFP01000279.1:0-2889 GCA_002432565.1 Flavobacteriales bacterium UBA5869 | reverse complement strand
AATGATCCGAGCTGGTCGAAACCATCGTAGAAAAGCCAGCACAGGAACATGGCAATGATGAAGGACACGATCTGGTTACTTGTAATTGCAGAGGAAAAAATACCGATCGCGATCAAACAAGAGCCAAGTAGGATAAGTCCCAGGTAAGAAGTGAAAGTTGCTCCTTCATCGATAACTGTTTTTGCAACTCCGTCTTCGTCAAAAGCATCTGCCCCCAGGCTTACCATGCTGTAATAATATATCAAAGTCGGGAGAAGCGAGATCAATAATAAAGTAACACCGGCAAGGTATTTGGCGGCAATTATCTGGAAATCGGTAATCGGTCTGGTAAAGAGTAATTCAATGGTCCCGGTTTTTCGTTCTTCCGCTATCATACGCATGGTAATTGCAGGAATCAGCACGCACAAAACATACGGAGCAACATTGAAAAACGGGATCATATCAGCCTCTTCACCCTCCATCAAATTGGAAGGCCCGCTCACAAGCCAAAGCATTATTCCGGTAAACACGAGGAAAATGACAATGAAAATATATCCGATAACTGAGCCTAAAAAACTCCTGATCTCTTTCCAGTAAAGTGCTTTCATATCTAATTAACTTCGGCAAAAATAAGAACAATATTGAGAATCTGTTTAAATTCTATTCACTTCCATGAATCGTTTTCGGAAGCCATTTAGAGTAGCTATAAACGTTTAATCGGAAAGATGGTTGGGTTCAAACGAACCATCTTCAAAATAAGTGTTTACGCTCCATGCTTCGGGTTTTCCGCCAAACCAGGGTTTGATTGTCGACCACACTCCGCCGAATAAATCCGAATCCCGGTAGTTGTTTAACGCAGCTTCATCCTTCCAGTTACTATAAGTGAAAATAATATTCGGATGATGGATATCCTGCATCAAACGCATGCCGTAACAATTTTCGAATGTGCTGACCCGTGTATTGATCGTGTCAAAAAAGGCCAGGAAATCTGCTGTTTTTTCTTCCCGGAATGTCAGTTTAACAATTCGTGTGAGCATGCTTATTTTTAGTTTCAAATGTTCAAATGTTCAAATGTTCAAATGTTCAAATGTTCAAATTGATTTTAGATATCTTGAACTGATTATAATTTCTCTATTCATTAAACTTTTTAACCCTTTTGAACCTTTTGAACTTGTTTTGGAATCAAAACAATGAATCAATAGTTTTAGCCGATCCGCGAGGGGTGAATTCTACCCGGACCAAATCATGGATCCGTAATCCGAACAAAGAGTCTGCTCCGCCTCCATTTCCCGTTGCTCCTTTGTTAATGGCAATCTCGAGTAACCCGTTGTCGTTGAAAAAGGCAAGCCGTTCTCCCGGAGCTACATCGTTATAAGTACTTGAGATCTCATCAATGTAATATTCCCGCTTGCGGAAAAGGATCGTAAACGGAGCATCTTCAAACCGGTCGAATATTTCCCTGGTAATATTGGTAATCGCATTTCCGTAATGGTCGATATGAACAATAGAACCCTTGATGAGGTTTTCTTCAATAACTGCATTCACGGTATGGGCAACGCGCCAGGAAGTTTCTTCCGAGCCGATGTTTTCTAATTTTTCGCCGGAGAGTATTCGCACAGCTGTCGGTACAAAGATATTCTTCACAGGGAACCGCAGTCCTTTCGGATTGGAGAGCACATTGTCGATTCTCCAGAAACCGTCCGGCTTTTCATCCCGAAGGATTAAAGCGAAGATTCCGTTATCGTTGGAAATGAAATAATGTCCTTTGAAAAGCATGATGCTCGGATAAGCCCCATTGCTGGAATTGATGATAGGTTCGCTGTCAACTCCGATAATGTGAATCGTGCCCTCCGGAAATTCCCGGAAAGAAGCCTGGATGTAATAACTGGCGTCTGCAATGTCGAACGGACGGACCTGGTGGGTAATGTCTACAACGGATACCTGCGGGGCTAATTTGAATAAATTTCCCTTTAGAACCGCTACGTAGTAGTCGGTCAATCCCATATCAGTTGTCAAAGTGATAATTCCCATTTGATAAATCGGTCTGTATCCGTTGAAAAAATAATTAAATTTGTTTCAAAAATAAGGGTTATAATACAACCGGAACTTACAAACAAAAGAATTATTCAAATTGACAGAGAAGAAAATTGAAATTACCGGCGCTAATGTTGCTGAACTATTTGGAGTTAACAATTCCAACCTGAAGCATATCCGGTCTTTTTTTCCAAAATTAAAGATCAATTCGCGCGGAAATGAACTGACTATTGTTGGTGACCCTGAAGTTATGGAAGAATTCGAACGCAAATTTGAATTGATCCTTGCGCATTTTCACCAGTACAATATTTTAACGGAGAACAATATCGACAACCTGATGCTGGACGACGGTTCTGCCATGCTTTCTTCCGACGGAACGGAAACACTTGTTCACGGGAACGGTGGCGTAAAGATCAAGGCAAAAACGCTCAATCAGCGCAAATTGGTACAGGCAGTCAACAAAAGTGATATGGTTTTTGCCGTTGGTCCGGCCGGAACCGGTAAAACATACACTGCTGTTGCATTGGCTGTACGCGCATTGAAAGCAAAAGAGGTGAAACGGATTGTTTTAACCCGACCTGCAGTGGAAGCCGGTGAAAACCTGGGATTCCTTCCCGGGGATTTAAAAGAGAAGCTGGATCCTTACTTAATGCCGCTGTACGATGCTTTGCGGGATATGATTCCGCCGGAAAAACTGGCAGACATGATCGAATTCGGGATTATTGAGATCGCTCCTTTGGCATTCATGCGCGGTAGAACCCTGGATAAAGCTTTTGTTATCCTGGACGAAGCTCAAAATGCAACTATGATGCAGATGAAGATGTTCCTGACGCGTATGGGACAGACCGCACAATTTGTGATCACGGGAGATATGTC
>DJFP01000137.1:2554-19838 GCA_002432565.1 Flavobacteriales bacterium UBA5869 | reverse complement strand
GCGGAAATGAAAAATAAACTACGTTCGCTTCCCAAAGGCGATGGTGAGGTTCGATTTTCCGATAACCCGGATTTACTGGATTAAAATTTACACGAATGGATGCTTTAGATCAACACATCGAATTGGATTCTGATCAGCTAAAGATCAATAATTCCATCAAAGAGAATTTAATAACAGCCGCGAAGTGGGCGCGTTTCCTGGCGATTATAGGTTTTGTTTTTACCGGTTTCATGGGAATTGCCTCCCTGTTTGTACTGGTAACAGCAATGGCCAGCGGAATTGGAATGCTCATGTTTATGGCGGTGGTATATATCGGTTTGACGGTTGTAATGATTTTTCCGGCTTTATACTTAATCCGTTTTGCAGGTTCTACGGAGAAAGGGTTGAGCTCCAACAAACAGGGAGAATTTGATTATGGAATCCAAAACCTCAAATCGCTGTTTAAATTCACAGGTATCTATACCATTGTCGTGATTGTGCTTTACATTGTTTACATTTTTGTACTAGTACGAGTCGGTTTCAACAGGGTTTTCTAAGTGAACTGACTTTATACTTATTGAGAGAGTCCTGATAGAATCGTCAGGACTCTTTTTTGTTGTACAAACTCTGAATTTAACCGCAGTTTTTCCGTCAGAATGTTATCTTTGTTTTCCTAAAAATTCAATATGTCTGACGATAAGAAAATCATATTTTCCATGGTGGGAGTTTCCAAAGTGACTCCACAGGGAAAGCAAATCATTAAAAATATTTACCTCTCGTTTTTCTACGGTGCGAAGATTGGGATCATCGGTTTGAACGGTTCCGGAAAATCCACCGTAATGAAGATTATTGCCGGTTTGGATAAATCTTACCAGGGAGATGTGGTGTTCTCACCGGGGTATTCTGTTGGGTATTTGCCACAGGAACCTGAACTGGACCTGAAAAAGACCGTAAAAGAAGTCGTTATGGAAGGGGTGCAGGATATTGTTGATATTCTTAAAGAGTACGAGGAAATCAATGCCGCTTTCATGGACGAAGAAGTGTTGAATGATCCGGATAAAATGGATAAACTGATTGCCCGTCAGGGAGTTGTGCAGGATAAAATTGATGCGGTAGATGCATGGGAATTGGATAATAAGCTTGAACGTGCAATGGATGCTTTGCGTTGTCCGCCGGATGATCAGCTGATCGAAACGCTTTCCGGAGGAGAGAAACGCCGTGTTGCTTTGTGCCGTTTATTGCTTCAAAACCCGGATATCCTTTTACTGGATGAACCTACCAACCACTTGGATGCAGAGTCTATTGACTGGTTGGAACAGCATTTGCAGCAATACAAAGGAACGGTGATCGCTGTAACGCACGACCGTTACTTCCTGGACAATGTTGCAGGATGGATTCTTGAGCTAGATCGTGGAGAAGGTATTCCATGGAAAGGAAACTACTCTTCCTGGTTAGAGCAAAAAGGAAATCGCCTGAAAGAAGAGGAAAAAACAGAATCCAAACGTCAGAAAATGCTTGCTCGTGAGCTTGAATGGGTACGGATGAATCCGAAGGGCCGCCATGCGAAGAATAAAGCGCGTATTCAGAATTACGACAAAATGATGTCGGAAGAAATGAAGGACAAGGAAGTGAAATTGGAGATCCCGATTCCAAATGGTCCGCGTCTCGGTAACAATGTGATCGACGCAGAGCATGTGATGAAAGCATTCGGTGACAAGGTGCTTTACGAAGATTTGAACTTCAAATTACCGCCGGCAGGAATTGTTGGGATTATCGGGCCGAATGGTGCCGGTAAGACAACAATCTTCAAAATGATCATGGATGAATTGAAGCCGGATAAAGGAACATTTGCAATCGGTGAAACGGTGAAGATAGGTTACGTAGATCAGACACACAAAGATATCTCTCCTGAAAAGACGGTTTTTGAAGTGATTGGAGGAGGGAATGAGTTTATCGAAATCGGAAACCAGAAATTCAATGCACGTGCTTACTTGTCGAAATTCAATTTTGCAGGTTCTGATCAAAGCAAAAAAGTAGGAGTGCTTTCCGGTGGTGAACGGAATCGCCTGCATCTGGCAATGACATTGATGACTGAGGCAAACGTGCTTTTGCTGGATGAGCCGACCAACGATATTGATGTGAACACATTGCGAGCTTTGGAAGAAGGAATTGAAAGCTTCGCAGGTTGTGCGGTGGTTATTTCCCACGACCGCTGGTTCCTGGACCGTATTTGTACGCATATCCTTGCTTTTGAAGGAGATTCACAGGTTGTTTGGTTCGAAGGTTCTTATTCGGAGTACGAAGAAAACAAGCGCAAACGCCTGGGAGATGCCGCTCCGAAACGGATTAAATACCGTAAACTGGTTTAAAGAAAAAAAATGGATCCTCTGCACGGAATAACGTTGGAACGTATAGTAACCGAACTGGTTGAAGAGTTTGGCTTTGAACGTTTGGGAAAACTGATCCCGATCAATTGTTTTATCCATGAACCGAGTATCAAATCCAGCCTGAAATTCCTGCGTAAAACACCGTGGGCAAGGGCTAAAGTGGAAGATTTATACATCAACAGGATCGTAAATATTCGCAATAGTTAACTATAATTCCGAATTCCGAATTCCGAGTTACGGATGAGGGATCTCGAGTGTTAAAAATAATTTGAATGTCCAATTCGTAATTAGGCATTCGTAATTCGTAATTGAAAATGGAAGTAAGAGATTTAGAACCGAAAGCATTGTGGAACCATTTTGCTGATTTGAATGCAGTNNGGTTTGGAGACTATTCAGGATCATATCGGTAACGTGATTATCAAGAAACCGGCAACATCCGGGATGGAAGGCAGACAAACTATTGTGATGCAATCGCATTTGGATATGGTGCACCAGAAAAACTCCGATACGATCTTTGATTTTGATTCCCAGGGAATTGAAATGCTGGTAGACGGAGATTGGGTGCGTGCAAACGGAACGACTCTTGGGGCCGACAATGGAATTGGTGTTGCGGCGATCATGGCGGTACTGAAATCAACAGATATTGCTCACCCGGCCATTGAAGCGTTATTTACCATTGATGAGGAAACGGGAATGACCGGGGCTTTACAGGTTGATGCTTCCAATATTTCCGGAACGATTTTATTGAACCTGGATACGGAAGATGATGATGAACTGTCCATCGGGTGTGCCGGTGGAATCGATACCAATACAAGTACGGCAATTACCTATGAAGATCTTCCGAGCAACTATGTCTGTTTTGATATCAAGCTTCGCGGATTGCTCGGCGGACACTCCGGAATGGATATTCATCTGGGAAGAGGAAATGCCAATAAATGGATGAACCGCTTATTCAAACACGTAAGATCAGTTGTGGACCTGAAATTATGCAGCCTTGACGGTGGAAGTCTGAGAAATGCCATTCCGCGCGAAAGCACAGCTGTTGTTGCTGTTGCTAAAGATGAAAGAACAAAATTCCACGAAGCAGTTGACGAAATTATTGCTCAAATCAAAACTGAATACCAGTCGATTGAGAAAGATGCTGGCTGGACTGTTTCTGAAAGTGGAGATTTAAACCGAGTGCTGAAAGATTCTGATTTCGAACGAATTATAAATTCAATTTACGCGGTTCATAACGGAGTTTACCGCATGAGTCCGGCGATTGAAGGATTGGTGGAGGCTTCTTCCAGTTTGGCAAAAGTAACTGTCGGAGATGGTGTCTTTACAACACAGTCTTTACAGCGTAGTTCGGTGGAATCATCCAAGGCAGATGTAGCGAATACGATTCGTGCGGCATTTGAAAGCGTAGGAGTAGAAGTTGTTCAGGGTGGAGAATATCCGGGCTGGGAACCAAATGCAGATTCTGCAATTTTGAAACTGATGGCAGAAATGTACCGTCAGAAATTCAATGCGGAACCGAATATTAAAGCTTGTCACGCCGGTTTGGAGTGTGGAATCCTTGGAAAGCACTTCCCGGGAATGGACATGATCTCTTTCGGACCGAATATTCGCGGGGCGCATTCTCCGGATGAATGTGTGCAGATCTCATCGGTTCAGAAATTCTGGGATTACTTACTGGATGTTTTGAAGCAGATACCAGCTTAAATTAAATCCGAGTGTTTATTCTTCTTGATTTTCGCGTACCAAGAAATTACCCTTACACCTCAGGTCAGGGAGGGGATATTGGTTGGGAAGGCACATTTCTTATAGCAATTCCATTCATTATTGTAATTGCTGTATTGCTATTTCCTTGGTTTAGAAATGATGGTGGATTTTGGAAGGAAACAGGTTTTCCTTCTAATTTTAAGTATTCCGACAAAAATTACACGAAGATTCTTGTCGCTTTCGGATGCGTCATCGCATACCGCGAGGAAAAATATTCGATCCGGGAAAAATTATCCTGGATAAGAAATTACCTGAATAAAGATCAGGAAGAAGTGGTAAGCTCCTACGAATTGATTGCTTCTGAAGGAATAAAGATTCAAAAGTTGGTTGCCTGGACCAATAAATACCTGGATAAAACAAAGAAGATCTATTTACTGGAATTTGTAATTCAATTAGCTCATACTGATGGATGTATTAATTCCAGGGAGTCTGAGTTGATTTTTTACCTGCTTCGGAAATTGAACGTGGATATCGACTTGTTGGATGAGTCAGTAAGGAAATTATTGATCGAAGAAAAACAGCCTGAAGTATTTATCCAAAAAGAAAATAGGGTATACTATTTTAATGTTTTAGGTCTTGATCAGGATGCAACTCGGACACAGGTTAAAAGCGCTTACAGAAAATTGGTAAAAATTCACCATCCGGATAATCACCGTCAGGCTAGTGAAACAGAGAGAAAAGAACATATTTCAAAGTTTTTGGAAATTCAAAAGGCTTATGAAATACTCGCTTCTGAAATGAATGGTCAATAAGTTTTTTTGTCATACAGACTTAAAATCAAGAATTTGACGTTTATTTGTTATTGAAATCTAAATAATGGACAAACTGAACACGAACTGGTTAGAGTTTCATGAAAAAATGAAATTCCGGTTGGTATTGCATTTATTGTATTTTTTTGCCGGCCTGATGTCCATAGTTACGGTTGTCAATCTTTCCAACGAGCATTTTAGTGCAACTCCCAATTTCCTTGCAGTCGGAATGTGTGTGCTCGGACTTATCGTGATTTATTGGACCAAAAATTACCGGCTGGTCGGAGCCATTTGTTCCATCCTGACTTTCTTCATCGTTTCGGGGGCTTTTCTTTGGCTGCATGCAACGCACTATCTCACACCGATGTGGATGATCGTCAATATCATGTTTACGTTTTTCGTACTTGGAAAAAAATGGGGGATTCCGATCCTGGTGGCGCATTTCCTGGTCTTGTTCTATTACCTGATTTACCTGCATGAAAGAAATATTGTTGCGGTGGAGTCTTTTTCAGGAAATGATGTGACGACTTTTATCCTGGAGTATTCCATCGTTGGATTTGCAATTGCTTATATTTTGAACCTTTACATCCTGACAACCAATTATTCCCGGGTTGAGTTGATCGAGAACAATCAGAAACTTTCCAATCAGAATAAGCTGATTTCCAAGCAGAATTCGGAAATGGAGGTAATGCTGCGTGAGATTCATCACCGGGTGAAGAATAACCTGCAGATCATCACCAGTTTACTCCGTCTGCAGGCAAATAACATGAATGGAGAAAACAGTAGTTCTTACCAGGAAGCTATTGATCGCGTCACGGCTATGGCTATCATTCACGAAAAAATGTACCAATCGGGTTCTTTGTCTAAGTTTGATCTTGAAAAATACCTGAAATCGTTGGTAGATAGTCTTTTATTGAATTATGCGATTGGTAAGAAACCGGCTGTCCTTATCCGGGTAGAAGTGGTAGATATGAAGTCGAAAAGTATTGTTCCGCTGGCACTTTTGATCAACGAATTGCTGTTGAACTCCCTGAAACATGCCTTTTCGGAACAGGAAAACCCGGAAATTTCGATCAGTCTTCTTGAAAGTGATGAGCATAAATCCGACCGTTTCTTCCTGCATTACAGCGATAATGGTTCCTGGATGGATGATTCGGTTGCTTCATTCGGAACGGAGATTATTCAGGCTATGTCGGAACAGCTGGAAGGAACGTTTGAACTTGATACGAGCGGTTTAGGGACGAAATATGTCTTTGATTTGGCTAATTTGAGCTAAATTTACCCGGTGGAAAATCCGTTTAATCCTAAATCGATCCAAACAACATGAGTTTTTTCTTAATACTAGAAATTTCGTCTGCGGAAGCACAAAGATTGGCGGAGGAAGAATTTTACAGGCAGAAAATGATCGAGACGATTGTTGGTTTGTCAATCACTGCGATCATAGTTGCTGCACCAACATATTGGCTGTTCCGCTATGTGTTTTCCAAATTGCGCAAGGAGTTCCGTTTTAAGACAAAGTTCAATGCCTATAACCACATCGATGCATTGGTACTCCTGAGTATGAATGTCCTGCGGACGAATCCGGATTGTTTTAAGGAAAAATGCATCTACCTGAAAGAATACATCATTTACCTGTACCCGGAAGACAATGGTTCATTTCATGAGTCTCTCAAAATGGCATATATGGATGTTTATCGCTCGGAATCGATTGTCAGATGGCTCAGCCGTTTTCAACAGGAAGAGCAGCGAAAGGACATCGTTCGTTTTCTGATTCATATGGCGGCACAGGACGGAGTGATCGGGTCTCGTGAAAAAGCGGAGTTAATCCGGATAATTGATGGGTTTGCTTTACTGCACCAGGAATGGCTGGTGCTGATGGAGGATATCAATCACGCTTTTAGAAGAAGACATGAGCGCAGGGGTGAAACAGCCGGTTCTTCGCGTTATCGCGATGGTCTGGTGGAAAGTGCCCTGGAATATTTTGAATTACAAAAAGACGCTTTGGATGAGGAAGAACTCCGTTTGAAGTACCGGAAACTGGTGAAAAAATACCATCCTGACCGTCATCCGGATGCTGATGCTGAAAAGCGAAAAGAATTGGAAGTGAAGTTCCAGGAACTGCAATTGCATTACGAGGAATTACTCAGGCTGCTGTAATGCAATTTCGTTAAGAATATGTTTTTTGATTTGGTGAATTTGAACTAAATTCACTGCATGGATGAACATCAATTAGTGGTGCTGGCTAAGACCAAAATGCCTTTTGGGAAATACAAAGACCGGTATTTGATTCATTTGCCTGAAAATTACCTGGTTTGGTTCAAGCAAAACGGTTTTCCTCCCGGAAAATTAGGGCAGCAATTGGAATTGGTCTACGAAATTAAGATGAATGGGCTGGAGCACCTGATTTATCCCTTAATGCCTAAATCCAATTACTAACATGTCGCAGGTTCAATGGTTTCTTTTGTTTCCGAGAGTTCATGTGGGAAATACCCAAATGTCGGACCAGGAACGCTTATGGACAGCTGTTTTCGTAATTGCTTTGTTTGTCGGATGCTTTGGCTATGTGATCTATAAGAATCTGACCGATAAAGGTGAAAAAGGAGATTATGAAACCGGAACAGAATGGGATAGGGGGATTATTCCGTTAAACTTTCTCCCGACTAAAGAGAATTTATTTGAGATTTTTATAGCCTCTGCGTGTGCCATCGTTGTTCGGGATTTGGATAATTACTACATGAAGTTTCCGTATATTGATAACTATCTGAAGAAGAATTTCAGACACGAATATTACTATGCAGAAGAATCGTATGCCTATTCCATGAGGCATGTGGTGAGGATTAATTCACTTGCTGATTGGTCTAACAGGAACCTTAAGAAAGTTTGGAAAGTGAAACTGATCAATTTTCTGGCGGGAATTGCTTTGTATGACGGAGGGATCAATGATAATGAGCAGCGCTACTTATTAACTTTAATGAATAAGTTGAACCTTGAAATTACAGATTTTGAAACAATTTACCAGGAGAAGCTGACGCAGAAAAATGAAAGAAGTTATCAATCTTCGGCGACTTCCTATGATAGGGATTCTCTTTATGGTGTTTTAGGACTTGAAAAAAGCGCTTCAATGGAAGAGGTAAAAGCTGCCTATCGCAGGTTGGTTAAACTGACCCATCCGGACCGATTTATGAACGAATCTCCCGAAGTTCAAAAGCAGATGGGTGAAAAATTCCGTTCCATTCAGGAGGCATATGAATCTATTGTAAATTTGTGATATGCTAATACTAGGGATCATATTCGCAGTGGTTTTCTGTGTGCTTATTTTGGTGCTGATCAAACGCCAGGTGAAAGATTCCAGCGAGCGGAAAGTCAGTTCGGAATTGGTTCTTAAACGTAGTTTCCAACCTCCTTCCGGTAAAAAAACAGAAAAAATGATCTTCCAGATCTATGTGCTTCTGGCTGCCTGGATGATGCGTAAAAATGCAGTTAAATCTTTTGAAAAACAGTCGTTTATAGTTGTTTATATAAATAAAAAGTTTAACATAGAATCGCTTATAGTTGCGAACGAATTGGAGCTGGTTGAAGAAACATCCATTCACGTGCGGAGTGTGGCAAACTGGGTCGTTCAGAAAATGCACCAGGCCCAGGAGCGCGCTGATTTGATTGATTTCCTTGTGGACCTGGTGTTTGTGGATGAAGACATGATTGATCGGGAATTTACAGCCTTAGTTCGATTGGGTGAATTGATTGGGGTGCAGTCCGGGTATATTGAAAAAAGAGTTATTGAATACCGCAAACGAATTTTTGGTTCTTCAGTCGGAAATGAGCGTTTGCATACGATTGCCAATTCCCGTACCAGGAAGAATATGGCGCTTGCAATCCTGGATTTGGGTCCGACAGCAACAGAAGAGGATATTAAAAAGAGTTACCGCAGGCTTGCAAAGAAGTACCATCCGGATAGTAATCCGGAGCTGGATGAGGCGGAAAGGGAAGTGCATGCCCAGCGTTTTTTGGAAATACAGGATGCTTACGAGGAATTAATTTCAAATTAATTTTCAAAAATTAGTACAAATGTGTTTTTGGGGTTAGTTTTCTGATTTTAAGTTTTTTACAGAGTATAAATAAAATGCTTTGTTCAATCAATTTCAATTTTTTTTCATTTTTTTTTGATTGGATTTGTAACCTAATATACAACTGTGGCGTAAATGGGTCAAAACAGCATCGCATTTAAAGTTTTATATAATATGGAAAGCACAATGATTAATAACGCAGTGAGCCTTGCAAAAACAAAATTAGAACGTCACAAGGCAATGGGAAAAAATAGTAACTTAAGTATTGTTGAAGTTGCTCAATTAATGGATTTGGTTACATTTGGACCGAATCTGCCACAGGTTACAAACAGCATGCTTTTCTTTGGAATTGGTATAAATTAATACGTTCATATATAGATTGAGAAGCCCTGACATTTATCGTCAGGGTTTTTTTATGTTTGATAATTAGGGTGTTTTTTGTACTGGAAAAAGATACTGAGCTTTAAGAATTCTGACCGTGGTATGGGGAGATTTCTTTAACTTTAATAAACCTTTGTGATCTGCGCAATCTGTGAGATCTGCGTGCTAAAAAGAAGGTTGTGTCGAAGACGTAGATAGTGTTTTGTTACAAATGTGAATTGAACTGGATTTATTTTTGTATTTATTTAATGATACATTTGTATCATGGAAATAAAAGATCGTTTAAGAATGATCATGGAATCGCATAAGTTGAATGCGGGATCTTTTGCGGATAAGATCGGTGTGCAGCGTTCAAATGTGAGTCATGTGTTGAGCGGACGAAATAAGCCTAGTTTCGACTTTGTAGAGAAGTTGTTACAGGCTTTTCCTCGTGTTTCTGCGGAATGGCTCTTTACTGGCAGGCAGTCGGAGAAGGCTGTTGTTTCTGATTTGCTGATTGATGCTGAACCTATGAAAATGTCCGGTGATACGGAGAAGGGGTCCAAGTCTTCCGAATCTGGCAAAAAAATAGTGAAAACCCTCGTTTTTTATGAGGATTTTACTTTTGATGTTTTTCTTCCTAATGAGAAATAATTCCGGAACCGATCAGTTCTTCCTGTAAGTAGAGTGCTGCAAATTGTCCGGGAGCAATTCCGCGTTGTTTTTTATTGAATAGAATGTAGTATCCGTCTTCCAGGCGGGTTAGTGTTCCTTTTTGCAATGCCTGACGGTATCTGATGCGGATCTCGAATTCTTTGACGTCTCCGATGTTCATGGCGAAATTCGGGTTGATCCAGTGCATTTCTTTGGTTTCGATCTTTAATGCCCATTTATTGAGTCCCGGATGGTCGTCTTTTTGACCGGAGTAAACGGTATTTGTTTCGGTATCGATCCCGATTACAAAGGAAGGGTTGGGTCTCCCGCCGATGTGAAGTCCTTTTCGCTGCCCGATGGTGTAGTAATGTGCTCCGATGTGTTTTTCAACTTCCAGTCCCATGTTGGGGGAATAGATGAATTCTTTGCTTAGTTCAACAACGTGTTCCAGGTTTACAGGAATGTTGGAGTATTCGGTAAACTGATTGTCCAATTCATTGATTTCAATTATTTTACCATGTTTTACCTGTAGTTTTTGTTGAAGGAATTCAGGTAGGGATATTTTTCCTACGAAACACAATCCCTGTGAGTCTTTTTTCTCAGCAGTTACCAGTCCTATTTCCTTGGCGATGGCTCTTACTTCTGATTTTTGAAGATTCCCGATCGGGAAGAGTGCTTTGGAAAGCTGTTCCTGCGATAACTGGCACAGGAAGTAGGATTGATCTTTGTTCGGGTCTAGGCCGGCTAATAAATGGTGAATTCCGTCTTCTGTGGTTGTTTTTCTGCAGTAATGTCCGGTTGCAACATAATCTGCGCCCAGTTCCATAGCGGCTTTTAAGAATACGTCGAATTTGATTTCACGATTACACAGCACGTCCGGATTGGGTGTTCTGCCGGCTTCGTATTCGGCAAACATGTAATCGACTATACGTTCTTTGTATTCTTTGCTTAAGTCTAATACCTGGAAGGGAATTCCAAGGTGCTCGGCTACTAAAAGAGCGTCGTTGCTGTCGTCGATCCACGGACAGTCGTTGGAAAGTGTAACGGTTTCATCGTGCCAGTTGCGCATGAATAATCCGATTACTTCATAACCTTCTTGTTGCAGTAAATGTGCTGTAACGCTCGAATCTACACCGCCGGACAGTCCGACAACTACTCTTTTCATGCTGCAAATTTACGAACTTTTAAAGAGTGTTTTTGAATTTTCAGATTCTTTCGAAAAATTAACAGTTACAAAAGTGAATGACGAATTGTTACATTTGTATTCTTGTCGAAATGCGATGGAAGTGTAAAATTCGACTTCTTGTTCCGTTCCTGATCGTTCAAAAAGTTCAAACATGTTCAAAAAGTTAAAAAGTAAATCACATGAAAAGTTTTATTTGAACTATTGAACTATTGAACTATTGAACTATTGAACTATTGAACTATTTGAAACTCTAAATAATCGTTAACGGAAATGAATGCGCCGAAAAAAGTGATACTTTAGTTTCATGAAACTGATTACTGGAATCTTATTGCTCTTATGTGGGACTGCTCTTGCCCAGGAACCTTGTACGAAGGTTTGGCTAACCGGAAAAGTGGAAGATACTTTGGTTAAACACGCTTTTTTAAATCTAATGGTGGTAAATACTTCTAATGGTAAGGGTGTTTTTGGTCAGCCCGACGGAACTTTCGGGGTTTATGTAAATAATAATGATTCGATCATTTTGTCTATTAAAGGATATGAACGTTATGGGTTTCGTGTAAAAGGTGATTCTTCCTGTCATTTTGAGGTATATGCGGCGGTTGAAAGAAAGGCGCGTCAAATTGATGAAGTGGTCATTAAGCCTCTGAAATCGATCCAGGAGATCAAGGAGGAGCGTGCGGCACTGGCTTTGAGGGAAACACGAACGATTACCGGTTTGGAGGCTTTCCAGAGTCCGATAACGGCTTTGTATCAGCGTTTTTCCAAGAAAGAACAGTCGAAAGCTATTGTGGCTAAAAAACAATACGAAGATTCGAAAGAGGAAGTTGTGCAGGAGTTGCTGAGATTGTACGTTTCTTACGATATCATCAAGTTAAATAATGAGGATTTTATCGATTTTATCCGCTTTATGAATATGGATGATAATTTCCTGAAGACTGCTACGGATATTGAACTGATTACGTTTATAAAGGATAAACTGGAGCATTATCTATTGCTGCACCCGGAGAAAGAAGATGATTATAAGAAATAAAATTCATGGTAGGCCAGTCGCGACTGGCCTACCAGTTTATTCTGAAATTAATCTTCAAAGACCTCCGGTTCTTCCATCAATTGTTTGTCGTGTAATTCTCTGTATTGGCTATTGGTTTGCAATAGATCGGCAGGTTTTCCTTCCTCTATGATTTTTCCTTCTTCCAATACTAAAATATAATCAGCATTCCGAAGACTGGAAATACGATGGCTGACGATGACCGAAGTCGTGTGGTTTTCCCGGTTCAGCTGCTTCAGGTTTCGGAGGATAATTTCTTCGGTTTCCGTATCAACGGCTGATAAACAATCGTCTAAAAGCAAAATATCGGGTTTCCGTATCAATGCACGTGCAATGCTTACGCGTTGTTTTTGTCCGCCTGAAAGGTTCACACCGCGCTCGCCGAGGATGGTTTCAAATTTATCCGGAAATGCTTCGATGTTGTGCAGTACATGTGAATTCTTTGCTGCGTTCGTGATTTCTTCTTTTGTTACAGCTTCAAAATTTAGTGCACCGAAAGCAATGTTGTTGTAGATGGTGTCGGAAAATAAGAATACGTCCTGCGGAACTACAGAAAGGTGTCTGCGGTATTCGGTGAGATTGATCGAATCCAGTTTTTGGTCATTATAGCTGATCTCTCCCTGTGTCGGGTCCAGCTGACGAACGATCATCTGCAGCAGGGTCGATTTTCCGGAGCCTGTTTTCCCAATTATTCCAAGTGTTTCTCCGCGTTTTAGTGTGAAGTTGATATCCGATAGCACGTCGGGTAGGTCTGGTCTGTAACGGAACGACATGTTTTTGAACTGGAGTTCTTTGAATGCTTCCAGCGGAGCTTCCGACTGGTTTTTGATTGCCGGTTCTGTTTTCAGGAATTCATTGATACGCTCCTGGGAAGCTGCCGCCCGTTGATTGATGCTTGTTACCCAGCCGATGCTGGCAAAAGGCCATGTCAGGTTGTAGATCAAAAGAATGATTGAAACAATGTTCCCTGTTTTGATGGTTCCGTCAAAGGTGAGCAATCCGCCCATGTAAATACTTAACAGGGTGCTTGTCCCGATTAATAAGGAAATAGTCGGCATAAACAAGGCATTCGTTCTTACCAGGCGCATGGTTTTCTTCAAGTAGGACTTCGAGCTTGTTTCAAAGTTCGTTTTTGCGTGTTTTTCCTGGATGTATGCTTTGATAACACGGATGCCGGAAAAAGTTTCCTGTCCCAAAGTGCTCAGGCGCGATTGTTCCTGCTGTACCTCTTTACTCAACTTATTCATCCGGTTTGAAACCAAATAGATCAAAGTTGCCATCAAAGGAAGCGGGGCAAGTGCATAAAGTGCCAGTTCCGGATTAATTTTCAACATTTCATACAAGCTGAAAGGGAATAAAGCAATCAGGTTGACGGTATACATGATTCCTGGTCCTAAATATTGTCTGACTTGTGAAACGTCTTCCGAAATGCGGTTCATTAGATCGCCGGTTGATTGTCTTTTGTAAAAGCCGTAATCCAGCTGCTGGTATTTTTCGAAGATCTCGTTTTTCAAGTCAAATTCAATATACCGTGACATCACGATCAGTGTTTGACGTGTCAGGAAGAGGAAGAATCCCTTAATTATGTTAAAAAGTATGATGAGCCCGGCAAGTCCAAGCACTGTCCAGAAAAGAGTCTGACCTTCACTTAAAGGATTCTTTCCGGAAAGAAAGTTCATGGATTCACCTACAAAGACAGGGATTTTGGCTCCGAAGTAATTACCGGCAATAATAAACAGGATGCCAAGCAGCAATCGCCAGCGGTATTTGTATAAATATTTGTTTAAATAGCTTAGAGACTTCATTCGATAAATTTCCTATTTTTGCGAGCGCTAATGCGATTTTGTTCGAATTACAAAATTAGCCATTCGCATTGAAATAAAAGATTAAAAGTCGCGTATGTTTGAAGTAAAAGAAGTCAAAGATCTAAATCTGGCTGAAAACCCCGTTATTTCTCAAATGAGTATGTATAACCACGAGCAATTGTTATTTTGTAACGATACTGCAACTGGTCTGAAAGCAATTATTGCTGTACATAACACCGTTTTAGGACCTGCTTTGGGAGGAACCCGCATGTGGATGTACAACAATGAAATGGAGGCTTTGAATGACGTACTGCGTCTTTCAAGAGGGATGACATACAAGAATTCAATTTCAGGATTGAATTTGGGAGGTGGAAAAGCGGTGATTATCGGGGATTCCCGTTCGATGAAATCAGAAGCTTTGTTCCGTCGTTTCGGGAAGTTCGTAAACTCTTTGGCTGGAAAATATATCACTGCTGAAGATGTGGGTATTTCTCCGGTGGATATGGTGTGGGTTTCTATGGAAACAGATCACGTAGTAGGTTTGCCAGGAAAAAGTGGTGATCCTTCGCCTGTAACTGCTTACGGTGTTTACATGGGAATGAAAGCATGTGCAAGCCAGCAGTTCGGTTCTGATTCTTTGGCAGGTAAAAAAGTGGCTGTTCAGGGTGTTGGTCACGTAGGTGAATACCTGGTGAAGCACCTGGTTTCTGAAGGAGCTGACGTTACAATCACGGATATTCACCAGGATACGTTGAAACGTGTAGCGAATGAATACGGAGTGAAAGTGGTTGGATTGGATGAGATCTACGACGTACCGATGGACATTTATGCACCATGTGCTTTGGGAGCAACTGTTAACGATGACACGATCAACCGTTTGAAATGTTCTATCATTGCCGGAGCTGCAAACAACCAGTTGGCAAACGAGAAAATCCACGGTCAGCTGGTGAAAGAAAAAGGAATTATTTACGCTCCTGACTTTGCACTGAATGCAGGTGGTGTGATCAATTGTTATTCGGAAGTGGCTGGTTTGACTGCGCAATGGTCAATGGCTAAAGCGGAAGAGATTTACACAACGATCGGAAACATCGTTTCCCGTTCAAGTGCTGAAGGCGTTCCTACTTACCAAATTGCAAACAAGATTGCTGAAGAGCGTATTGAGTCAATCGGTAAAGTAAAATTACCACTATAAAAAAGATAGGAGAGTAGTTTATAATGCTGAATAGAAGACATTTACGAATTAAAGTTTTGCAGGCGCTTTACGCTTATTTCCAGGGAGATGAGGAAAGCATCAAGAAAACCGAGAACGAACTCATGCAGGCAGTAGATCGCATTTACGATCTTTACTTGTATTTATTGCTGAGTTTCGGTGAGTTGAAAGACATTGCAGAACATCGTATTGAAGAAAATAAAAAGAAAATCCGTCCTACGGAAGAAGACTTGAATCCAAACAGGAAGTTTGTGGATTCATTGGTTATCCAGGCGTTGCAGGACAGTTATTCATTGAGGGAAGCTTCGGAAGACCGTTCGGTAAACTGGATTGGTGATGAGCACCACGAAATGTTCCGTAAAATCTATCTTCAAATGAGAGAAGGGGAAACCTGGTTTGCTCATATGAATAACGAGGCAAGGGATTTTGAAGAAGATAAAACATTCATGATTAACCTGTTTAAAGCAGAGATCGCAAATTCCCCGTTGATTTATCACTTCTTTGAAGAGAAAAGCATTCACTGGCTGGATGATATTGACTTGGCTTGTCAAATGGCGATCAAATCGATCAAAGGAATGGAGGAAGGTGAGAAATTCATTGCTATGCCTTTGTATAAAGACAAGGAAGATGAGCAGGAATTCATCCGTACTTTGTTGCGTAAGACCATTTCAATGGATTCGGAGAATTTGTCATTAATTGATGAATTAACAGATAACTGGGAGTTGGAGCGAATCGCCAAAATGGATATTCTCCTGTTGAAAATGGCAATTACGGAGCTTCAGGTTTTCAAAAGTATCCCGAAAAAGGTGACTTTGAACGAGTATATTGAAATCTCGAAATTCTACTCCACTCCAAAAAGTCACGGATTTATCAACGGAATCCTGGATAAGGCCGTTGATAGATTGGTAAAAGATGGAAAAATTTCTAAACTCGGAAGAGGTTTAATGGATTAATGTTATGAGAAAAATTTTGTTTTTGGGCCTGGCCTTATCGTTTTTGAGTGCTTGTGGATCGGATTCTCCTTCGGAAATTGTTGGTTACAAGACAACGATGAAAGTGGCAAGTGTTTTTAATGCAGGAAAAATTGCAAGAGGTGAGGTAATTCACGCTAACTTTGTAGTTGAGAATACCGGTGAATACCCATTGGTATTGTCTGATGTTTCAGGATCTTGTTCCTGTACGGTTGCTGATTGGAGCAAAGAACCGATCGCACCGGGAGAAAAGGGATTTGTGAAGGCAAACGTTAAAACGGAATCTTTTTCGGAAGGGCCGGTTACCAGNNTTCAAAAGTTCAAATGTTGAACAGTTCAAACCATTGAACTTTTAACTCTTGAACCAATTGAATCTTAGATTAGTAATTAAATAGCAGAAATAAATTAGAATTATGGGACAAATTGCAATGCTCGTGTTGATGTTAGTGGTGTTTTACTTCTTTCTGATTCGCCCGCAACAGAAAAAACAAAAAGAGCTTAAAGCGTTTCGTGAGAATTTGAAACAAGGAGATAAAGTGGTAACTATCGGTGGAATTCACGGTAAAATCCTGGAGATCACAGATACAACTGTTTTAATCAATTCCGAAGGTACTAAATTGCGTTTTGAAAAATCTGCAATTTCTACGGCAGTAGCTGATAACTTAGGCGCACAGGCTTAATCCAAAGGGATAAAGAAAGGAAGCATCGTCGGTTGGCGGTGCTTTTTTGTTTACCACGAGGAACTCAAAGAGCACGAAGATACTTTGTTAATGTAAACCAGTATTTTAGTGGTGTGCTTTGTGGCTAAAATAAACAATGGGTAGTACAAATAAATCTTCGGTACCTCGTGTGCTTCGTGGTAAAAAATGAGGATTAATAGGCAGAAACAAAAATGCCACCCCGAAAAGGAATGGCATTCAATTAGTGTGTATTTATCTCTTAGATATTCTCGATAATCATCGCAGAAGCACCACCGCCTCCGTTACAGATTCCTGCTCCACCAATTTTTCCACCGTTTTGTTTCAATACGTGGATCAATGTTACAATGACGCGGGATCCGGAGTTTCCTAGCGGGTGGCCCAAAGCAACAGCTCCACCGTTCACGTC
>DJFP01000137.1:0-2508 GCA_002432565.1 Flavobacteriales bacterium UBA5869 | reverse complement strand
TGCTTTCGGAACTGCTTTTGAAGGTGCTGTTGTGAAGAATTCAGGCTCGTGAGCAGCATCTGCATAACTAACGATTTTTGCAATCGGCTTCAATCCGTGTTTTTCAACTGCCTCTTTGGAAGCCAGGATCAATGCAGAAGCTCCGTCGTTCAAAGTAGAAGCATTTGCCGCCGTAATTGTTCCTTCTTTATCGAAAGCCGGTTTCAGGGAAGGGATTTTATCTAAAAATACGTTTTTGTATTCTTCGTCTTCAACTACTAAGATCGGATCGCCTTTGCGCTGCGGAACAGAAACTCCAACCACTTCGTCCTTGAATTTTCCGGATTCCCATGCTGCAGCTGCACGCTTGTATGAAGTAATAGCAAAGTTATCCTGGTCTTCACGAGTGATGTTGTATTTTTGAGCTGTCTTTTCAGCGCATGTTCCCATTGGGACTTTGCTGTAGACATCCAGTAATCCGTCTTTGGTGATTCCATCCAGCATTTGGATGTTCCCGAACTTCATACCGTTTCTTCCGTCCAAATAATGAGGGGCCTGGCTCATGTTTTCCATTCCACCTGCAACAANNGATCTCGTTGTCACCTGCTAAAATCGTTTGAGCACCCAACATGATGGACTTCATTCCGGAAGCACACACTTTATTTACAGTAGTACAAGGAACCGTATTTGGCAATCCTGCACCTAAAGCAGCCTGACGGGCAGGAGCTTGTCCGACACCGGCTTGCAATACATTTCCCATGAAAACTTCATCAACCAATTCAGGCTTCAATCCTGATTTGTCCAATGCACCTTTGATTGCAACTGATCCTAACTGGGTAGCCGGGATAGAGGATAATCCACCCATAAACGCTCCCATCGGAGTGCGGACGGCGGCAATAATGTATACTTCTTTCGACATAGCAATTTTAAATTTCGAACCCAAATTTACTCATTTTCTTGGTTTATTCACTTTCCGAAGTTGGAATCTAAGAGAAGGATTGTTAATTTACGATACCGATTTAACTAATTTTACACCTTAAAAACAAATTGTGTATGAAGATCATTATTCTTATTGTAACATTATTGGCCGGATCTATTGCTTTTTCTCAAACCGATGCGGAAAAACTGCGGGATGATATCAAAAAACTCGATGCGCTTCATGATTCGTTGATGCCAAAGAGATGGACAGTAACCAGTTTGTTCGGATTAAATGGTTCCCAAACAGCATTTGTGAACTGGGCTGCGGGTGGTAGAAATAACGTTGCAGTTCTGGGCTTCGTTGATTTCTCGGCAATTTATCAACATAGAAGAATCAAATGGTCAAACGATGTGAAACTGGCTTTGGGAGGAATGTATTACACGGATTCACTGGGGAAAGTTCAGGGACTTCAGAAAACAGATGACCGCATTGACCTGGCAACTTCCATCGGTTATGAATTCAAAAAGCATTGGTTTGCGACTGCAATCGGCGGATTTAGAACACAATTCCTAGATGGTTTCAGTTTCCCGAATGATTCTATCCCGATTTCACGTTTTATGGCTCCCGGGTATGCTAATTTTTCGCTGGGGATCGAATATGCGCCGGTAGAATATTTCAATGTTTACTTGTCTCCGATAGCTGCTAAAATGACTTTTGTAAACGATCAGCGCCTTGCCGATGCAGGAGCATTTGGAGTGCAGGCAGCAGAACTGGATACCAGCGGAAATGTGTTGAAAAGAGGTCTGCGTTTCAGAAATGAGATCGGAGCTTATTTCAGACTGCGGTTCCAAAAGGAATTATTCAAGAATATCGAAATGAAAACGCGTTTGGAATTGTTTAGCAATTATGCCGAAAATCCACAGAATATTGATGTGAACTTTGAAAATATCTTCACTTTTAAAGTCAATAAGTGGTTCCAGGCATCTTTACAGTGGAACCTGATCTATGATGACGATATTGATATTCGCGATTCAAAAGGCAAGACCGGACCGAGAACCCAATTTAAATCTGTTTTGGGAATAGGAATTTCGTACACTTTAACGAATACGAAAAAGTAAAAAGCGTATTTTCGTTCCATGAATTATTTTTCCGATCATTCTTTATGGTGGTTGCTGCCTATATCCATACTTGCTGTAGGCTTCTCGTTTTATTATTATTTCCGGACGGAACAAAAATCGGTCTGGCAGAAGAACCAGCTGCGCGTATTGTTTTCACTGCGTGCCCTGAGCCTTTTCCTAATTGGATTGCTGCTCCTGGGTTTAGTTTGGGAAACGATCACTTACCGTCCTGAAAAACCGTTGATAATTACGATGGTAGATTCGTCTTCTTCCATGATGAATTACAAGGACAGCAGTAATGTAAAGAAGCAGATCGGAAATTTCAGGCAGGAGCTTCCCAAGGTATTGGGCGACGGATATGAGTATTTGGAGCTTGCTGTGGGAACGAATGTCCGCGATTTGGATAAATTGTCCTTGAAAGATAAATCCAGTGACCTGGCAGCCGGGTTCAAGCAGATCAAAGATCGTTTCTTCAACCGGAATATCGGAGCT
>DJFP01000027.1 GCA_002432565.1 Flavobacteriales bacterium UBA5869 | reverse complement strand
GTGATTTACCACTTCACCGTAAGCTTTCAATTTGGTGCCGTGAGCAGCCCACTCCTCCAAAAAAGGTCCCAACTGCTCATTGATCCACTGTACTTCAGTGTCTGTTAACAATCGATCTGACTGGTAAGACCAAACTTTTGCCTGATCTTCTAATTTATCAAAGGGAATCATAATTCAGCTGCGTTTGCAATCAATTCTGCTACGTCCAGGACCTGGATCTCATTTTCCTTGTTGAAGTTCTTCACTCCATCCGTCATCATTGTATTACAGAAAGGACAACCGGTTGCAATGATCGAAGCCTGGGTTTCCAAAGCGTCTTCCGTACGTTCAACATTGACTTCTTTGTTGCCCGGTTCAGCTTCTTTGAACATTTGCGCACCACCGGCACCACAACATAAACCATTGGTTTTGCAGCGTTTCATTTCCACCAGTTCCGCATCCAGTTTTTCGATCAGTTCCCTGGGAGCCTCATAGATATCATTTCCTCTTCCCAAATAGCATGGATCGTGAAACGTAATTTTCTTTCCTTTAAATACGCCGCCGCCTTTCAAAGACAATTTTCCGGAATTAATCAACTCCTGGATCAATTGCGTGTGGTGAATAACTTCGTATTTCCCGCCCAATTCAGGGTATTCATTTTTTAGTGTATTGAAGCAATGCGGACACGCAGTCACAATTTTCTTGACTTCGTACCCATCCAGAACCTGGATATTCATCATTGCCTGCATCTGGAATGTAAACTCATTCCCTGCACGTTTTGCAGGATCTCCGGTACATGACTCTTCTGCTCCTAGTACTGCAAAATTTACTTTGCATTCATTCAAAATACGAACCAATGCCTTGGTGATCTTTTTAGCTCTATCATCAAAACTACCTGAACAACCCACCCAAAACAAAATGTCCGGGGTTTGTCCCTGCGCCATCATTTCGGCCATTGTTGGTACGTGTATCGTGCTCATAATTTTATTCTCTAAAGTGTTCAAAAAGTTGAAATGTTCAAAAGGTTCAAACTTTGATTTCTCAAAAGTGTACTTTAACCTATTGACTTTTTACATTTAACTTACAAAGTATTAATCTTCGTGAATCCAATTTCCCCTGTCAGCCGGAGAAAACTGCCACGGAGCTCCATTGTTCTCAATGTTTGTCAGCATTCCTGTTAATTCAGTCGGCATTTTAGACTCTTCCATCACCAAATACCTTCTCAAATCCATAATAATTCCCAACGGATCAATATTTACCGGACAAGCTTCCACACAGGCGTTNNTCTTCGTAATCTTTTCCGTTCTTGCGTTTCCCGTCAGCATATTCTACCATACGGTCGCGCGTGTCCATCATGATCTTACGTGGTGAAAGTTTTTTACCGGTAATATTTGCCGGACAAGATGCCGAACAACGCCCGCATTCCGTACATGTGTAAGAATCCATCAGGTTCTTCCAGGTCAGATCGTTTACATCTTTTGCACCAAAGCGCTGAGGAGCGCCTTCCGGAGCCGGAGCAGCAAACGGATCTGCTGTAGGATCAAGCATTAACTTAACCTCATTGGTAACTGCTTCCATATTGGTGAATTTCCCTTTTTTCTCCAGGTTGGAGTAATAGGTATTCGGGAAGGCCAATAAAATGTGGAAATGTTTGGAATACGGAAGGTAATTCAGGAATGCCAGTACCATGAACCAGTGTCCCCACCAACCTATTCTCTCTAAAACAAGTAATGTTTCCGTACTCATTCCGCCAAAAATATGCGGACCTACCCACGAAGAAATAGCAAAACCAAAAGAGCCTGCTTCATGTGAAGCGTGTGATGCACCTCTCAAATACAAAGCTTCATCTGCTCCGTTCATAGTGAAGATACAGCAAACCAAAATAAGCTCCATCACCAGGATCAGGTTCGCATCAAATGTCGGGAAACCTTTCATTTCCGGTTTTTGGAAACGAGCAAGTCTTAAAATGTTTCTGCGTGAAAGGAAAGCAATTGTAGCGATCAATGCCGCAACGGAAAGTACCTCGATAACCGAAATGACCAGGGTATAGAATCCGCCTAAAGAAGCCATAAAAGCACGGTGAGAACCTGTAATCCCATCGTAAATAATCTCGATCAGCTCAACCTGTGTAATCACAAAAGCCACATAGATACCAAGGTGCAAAATTGCAGGAATCGGCCTTTTGAACATTTTCTTTTGTCCCAAAGCCACAAGTGTCATTACCTTCCAACGCTCACCCGGATTGTCTTTTCGATTGACCTCTCTCCCCAATAAAATATTCGAACGGATTTTTAAGATGTTCAAACCGAACCATCCGAATCCGACAATCAGCAATACACTAAAAATAATCGCAGCAATCATAAACTGTTTTTAATCAGGGATAGAATCTAACAAGTTACGTAATTTTTTCTCATCATTCGTGGTAATCGGAACTCCTTTGGTTTTTGCCCCGAATACAGAGAAGTGAATGTATCTTTCAGGATGTTTTTCAAGGTCCTGAACCAGGTTCTGAAGGCTCTTATTGGTTTGCACCAATTCATTGTACAATTTTTCGTCCTTCAACAATTTACCAAGTGTACCGTTACCGGCTTCAATGGAAGCAAAGGTTGCATTCAGTTTTTCGATCGTAGCATTCGCATTCGTGATAACTTTCTTGAAATCTGCAGAAACCAGGTCGTCTGAAATTTTCTCAAAGTTACCCAGCATTTTCGTTACTTTCTCATTCGAAGCTTTCAGGTTTGCGGTAATGGATTCCACGTTATTCATGATACGGCTCAGTTTCACTTTTTCAGTTGCCACTAACCCTTCTACATCATTTGCTATATTCCCGAATTTTTTAAACGTAAATTTCAACTCCTCCAAAGATTCTCTGATTTCGGAAGTTGCCGTTGTATCCCAGAATCCTTTTAGTGAAGTAATAGTCTTATCCACATTCACAACCAAAGCAGAAACTTTTTGAAGCACCGGATTCGCGTAAGATTTCAACTGCCCGAACATATCCAGCTGCACTCTTCCCTGGATACGGTCTTTCTCCGTGAAATATCCTTTCGAAAGATCATCTCCCATAAAAATGAGCAGGCCTTTATTCAATAAATCCACGGAACCTGTTTCAATAACAGATGATCTTGGAATTTTCAAATCATCATCCTGGATGGTAAATACCATTTTTACTTTCTTGGTGGAATCTCCCTGGGGATTGTAATCGACAGAAATGACTTTTCCTACGATAACTCCGTTTACATAAACTGAAGTAGATGCACTAAGACCTCCTGCATTCGGAAAATACGCCGTATACTTTTGGTCGCCCCCAAAAAATGAATAGCCTTTCAAAAAATTAATACCGGTGACAAGCAAACCAATTGCAGCAATAGCAATCAAACCTGCCTTAACTTCTTTTTTGATCTTCAAAACTTTTATTTTTCTGCTAATTTAATAGCTTTTTCCAAACTAATGCGCTCTCCATTTTGAAAAGCGACCACAAAAGCATTCGGAAATTCTTTTTGTCTCAATTCGTTCTTGTAGTTATTTGCCGCGTTGAAGTCTCCTGCGAATTCCCCCACCGTATACTTATATAATTTATCCTGCTGATATTCAAATACCTCGTGTTTTTTAAAACGACTGGAATTAGCAGCAATTCTTGTCTCCGAGGTTTCAATCTGCACCCGGAATACAACCTTATCATTCAAGTCCTTTTTTTCAATAGGGGCTTTGTCTGCAACTTCTTCCTGGTTCCCTCTTGTTTTATAATCTACTCCTTCCAGTCCGGCTTTGTATTTCTCAAATGCAGTAAACATGGCTCCGGCCATTTTCTTCTGTCCTTCTTCATCTGCCAGGAACTTCTCCTCGTCTTTGTTGGTCAGGAACCCGGTTTCAATCAATACACTCGGCATTGTTGTTTTGTAAAGCACCAGGAATCCGGCCTGTTTCACTCCGCGGTTATAACGGCCAATGGCTTTAAACTCATCCTGTAATTTATCTGCAAAAATGATCGATTGGTCCAGGAAAACGGACAGCTGTAACTGACGAGCAATAATAGCGTCCGGTGACATGTCGAAATCCTTGTATTTTTCACCCTTATCAGCCTCCAGGTAGATCGTACTGTTTTCACGATCAGCGATTTTTGCCTGCGCATCCGTTTTGTGCAATCCTAAAACATAAGTTTCGGTTCCATAAGCGGACGGCGAAGCTGAATTGGCGTGGATACAAATAAAGAGATCAGCATTTGCTTTGTTGGCAATTTTAGCACGATCATCCAATTCTACAAAAACATCTTTATCGCGCGTAAAAATGACTTTTATTTCAGGATAAGCTTCTTTGATCTTCCGCCCTAATTCCAAAGCCATCGCCAGACAGACATGTTTCTCATGAGCTGAAGAACCATGACAACCGGGATCTTTTCCTCCATGACCGGCATCAATCACAATGGTTTTGATCGTCCCTGGTTGTTTCAGGTGAATGCGCTGCTCCTTTTTTTGAAAGCCAAAAAGCAGAATAAACGGAACTGCCATTGCGATCCATCTAAGTGCTTTCAAACTATTTTCTAATCGGTTCATATTGCGTTATATCGATTCCGGAATAAAGTTAATGCCCTTTTGCAAGCAATTTTGAGACCAAACGGAAACTTATCTATAATTAAATGTTGAAAAAACCGTTACAATCCGGAAAACGCAATTCTGGCCCGGCTTTTGCTAGACTCGGACTTTTTAAACTGGAATTTATAATCGAACAAAACCTTCGTACTCTTTGTTCCTACGCGGTGACAGATTTAAGAATAACTTTAATTAACTGCAAAGAAAAGAGATCGCAAAGGATTTTCGTAGCTTTGTGCCGTCGCTGTCCTTATTTTGCCCGATTGGCTCAGAGGTAAAAGCTTTGGCACAAGCGTTACAACTCGTTAATACAAGCATTGAAAACAAAAAAAGGCGCTTTCCTTATTTTTTCTGCTGCAATCAGGACCGGATTCTGCTTGCTGGTTTGTGCTTTTTGCATATCCGTAGCTTTCGCTTTCGGTCAGCAGGTTTTACCGGCAGACACTACTAAAAGGATGCCTTCAGACACCAACAAAGTCCGCAAAGTCTACATCAACGACACAGATTTCAAATCCATCATTACCTACTCTGCCCGGGATTCCATTTATTCGGACTTAAAAAAGAAACAGGTCCATTTGTACGGTGAAGCCAAATTGAATTACGAGGGAATCGACATGTCAGCAGAATACTTATTGATTGACCTGAATAAAAACGAAGTACTTGCTACTTATGTGGAAGATTCCCTGGGAAGAAAAGTCGGGAAACCTTTATTCATCGACAATGGTGATACGCTGAAAGCAGCTTCTATCCGCTACAATTTCGAAACCGAAAAAGGATACATCCAGGAAGCAGCTATCAAACAGGATGAATATTACCTGATGATGGAAAAGGCAAAACGCCAGCCCAATGAGGATGTACATTTTGTTCATGGTAAATTCACGACCTGTAACCTGGAAGAACCGCATTACCATTTTGCGCTTTCGAAGGCCGTAATGGTACCGGATAAACGCATCGTTTCCGGGCCTATCAATTTATGGGTCATGGGCGTTCCTACCCCGCTGGGGCTTCCTTTTGCGATGATCCCCTTGAAAAAGAAAAAAGAACGCCAAAGCGGCTTCATCATGCCGCAGTACTCACTTATTTCTGCTTATGGAATGGGATTCCTGGATCTGGGTTATTACATTCCCATTTCCGAACGTTTCCAAACCATTGCCTATGCTACCGGTTATACCCGCGGAAGTTTCGGTTTCAGAAATTACTCGGAATATGCTACCCGCTATAAATACAACGGGAATTTTGACCTCGGCTATACCCGTTTCAGATACGGTTACCCGGATTCAACGGTATTCAGCACCACAACTATCCGCTGGACACATAACCAGGACCCGAAATTAAATCCGAACTGGTCGTTTACAGCAAATGTAAACTACAACTCCAATTCAACCAATAAGCAGACCTTAAATACCCAGAACAATCCGCAGTATTTCAACAATACTCTGAACTCGGATATCCGATTGGGAAAACGTTTCGGGTCGCTTCCTATCTCTGCCGATCTGAAATTGAGCCTGAGACAAAACTCTGCCACGAAAATCATTGACCTTACCTCTCCTATTTTCAACTTCCAAACCACCAACCGGATCTTCCCGTTCAAAAAAGTCAATAAAGTCGTCGGGATCAGCTACGCCAATGAAATACAGAACAGGTCATCCTTCAAGGATACTTATCTGAAAAACGGACGATTCGACAGCATCGGGCAGAATTTCAGGAACGGGATCACCCAGAATTTCAATGTCCAGGCAACGTTCAGCATGTTGAAAAACACCGTTCGCATTACTCCTTCAGCTACTTACAAACAGGTTTACAACTTCCAGTCGATCGTAAAAACCGTTACCGACACCAGCAATTACGCGGATCCTGTGAACATTGATACGGTTGGTACTGGAGGATTCAGCCACTCATTCAATTCAAGTGTTTCCCTGACAAGCAACCTTTATTCTTACTATCGCTTTGTGGGAAAACGGAAAACGTTGCTTCGCCACGTAATGACTCCTACTATCTCATTCAACTATGCACCGGTAATCCAGCAGGGAATCCAAAGCTATACGGACACGATCAACGGTACGGCGACCGAAGTACGCTACAGCAAATTCGAACGAAGTTTGTATGCAGAAAACATCACACAATCTTCCGGAAGAGTGGTCTTTGGTCTGAACAACACTTTTGAACTTAAACAAAAGAGCGAAAAAGACACCGTAACCGGGTTCAGGAAAACGCGTTTGATCGACAACTTCTTTCTAAGCACCGATTACGATATTTTCAAAGATTCCATGAACTGGGGAGATTTGAGTATGCGGATGGTCATTAACCCGAACGAGTTCATCAACTTAACGATCAATGCCAATCACAGCTGGTACGGATGGAATGATACAACCGGTCTGATCCAAAAAGACTACGCCTTCAAAACCAAACAAGGAATCGGACGTATTAAATCTGCTCAATTCGCCACAACGCTTATCCTGACGACTAAAAAAAGCCGCGACCGTCTGCAAAATATCTCCAACCAGATGTCGAACGTTTGGAACCCGGAATACCAACAATGGATCTTGAATCCGAACCAAATGGTCTATTTTGAAATTCCATGGAAACTGACTGTCGACCATATTTTATCGCTCAATTTAAACTCAGACACTTCCACTTACAGAAGCAAGCGCTACTTACCAACCAATACGGTAACATTGAGCGGAGATGTAAACCTGACTCCAAACTGGAAAATCGGGGCGCGAATGATGTATGATATTGAACAGCGGGCAATTAGCAACTTCAACATTAATTTATACCGGAATATCCATTGCTGGAATGTGGTATTTAACTGGACTCCGATCGGAACAAACAAGAGCTTTACAATAGGAATTAGAGGAAATGCGTCCATTTTGCAAAATGCAAACATCAATATACGTAAACCACCTATTGTTCTTAACTAATTATCCAAAATTCCGACGGGTTTCTTTTTTCAACAAAAAAAAGTTTGTATTTTAACTCAAAAACAAACTACTTTGATTCCCTTACAAATAAACAAACAACCAAACCCGTCGAAAGGCGATTTGTTGCTTTCGGAACCTTTCCTGATGGACAGTAACTTTTCACGTGTGGTAATTTTATTGTGTGAACACAATGACGAAGGGAGCTTCGGATTAATATTAAACAATACATTGGAAATTGAGATTAACTCTGTGGTGGCCGATTTCCCGGAAGCAAAAATACCGGTAGGTTTCGGCGGCCCTGTGGAGCGGAACCAACTGTTCTATATGCACCAAAACAAAAACATCAGCGGATGTATTCAAATCGGACGGAACTTATACCTGGGCGGAGATTATCCCGAAATCAAACAACTGATCTCCAATGACGAAATGACGCCCGAAAACCTGCGTTTCTTCATCGGATATACCGGCTGGGGTTCCGGACAGCTTCAAAATGAGATCGATGAACTAAGCTGGGTTGTTATGAAAGCACCGGAAGATCTCAATATTTTCAGCTCATTCGACGATGACCTCTGGCGGGACTTATTAGCCAGATTGGGAGGGAAATATAAATTAATGGCAGATTATCCCGTAAATCCGGCAGACAACTAAAAGAGAAAACCTTATCTTTGATAAGATGTTCAAAACGTTCAAAAAAGTTTAAGGGTTCAAAGGATTACACTCCGATTAGGACAACCTTTGAACTATTTGATCTGTTTATCTTTTGAAGATTTAAATCAGCCCATTCGTGGCGGACTGAAACATTTTGAACATTTTTTGAACAGTTTCAACGCTTTGAATATTAAAAGATGAGTGCTCCCTTAGCAGAACGTATGCGCCCCAATGATTTGTCCGAATATATCGGACAGAGGCATTTATTGGAGGAAAACGGACCCCTGAAGAAAGCCATTCAATCCAAAATCCTTCCTTCCATTATTTTTTGGGGACCACCGGGAGTTGGAAAAACAACTTTAGCTAACTTACTCGCAAAACAGTTGAATAGGCCTTTCTATACACTTTCGGCTATTTCTTCGGGTGTAAAAGATGTGCGGGAAATTATCCAAAAAGCGGAGAGCCAGGGAATGTTCCAATCAAATGGTGCAGTCTTATTCATCGACGAGATTCACCGTTTTTCCAAATCACAGCAGGATTCCCTGCTCGGAGCTGTTGAAAAAGGAACCATTACGCTTATCGGTGCCACAACTGAAAATCCTTCCTTTGAGGTTATTTCGGCATTGCTTTCCCGCTGCCAGGTTTATACCCTGGAAGGCCATACACTGGAAGATTTACTGGAACTAATCAACCGGGCAATCAAGCAGGATGTGATCCTGTCCAAACGAAAAATAGAACTCCGTGAATACAAATCATTGATCGCAGTTGCGGGTGGTGATGCACGAAAAATGCTGAATCTGCTGGAAATGGCCGTAAACACCTTTTCCCCCAATGAAACAGCCATTATCACTGATGAACTGGTGAACCAGCTGGCACAGCAACGCGTCCGCTATGACAAAGACGGAGAACAACATTACGATATTATTTCGGCCTTCATCAAATCCATTCGCGGAAGTGATCCGGATGCGGCCGTTTATTGGCTTGCACGCATGATTGAAGGCGGTGAAGATCCGAAATTCATTGCACGAAGACTGCTTATTTCCGCTGCGGAAGACATCGGATTGGCGAATCCGACCGCATTGATTATGGCAAACAACACCTTCCAGGCAATCCAGGTTATCGGATGGCCGGAAGCACGGATCATTCTTTCCCAGTGTGCTATTTACCTGGCAACTTCACCGAAAGGAAATGCTGCTTACCTGGCAATTGACGAAGCTATTGCAGCTGTAAAACAGGATCCGAACGCCCCTGTACCACTTCATTTGAGAAATGCTCCGACAAAATTGATGAAGGACCTCGGTTATGGTGCCGAATACCAATATGCGCATAATTTCCCGGGAAACTTTGTTTCACAACAGTACCTTCCCGATTCACTGAAAGACCGTACATTCTTTCATGCCGGAAGCAGTGCACGTGAACAGGAAATCCACAAGCAGTTACAAACACTTTGGCCTAATAAATTCAAGAAATGAGTAAAGTCGCCTACTATTTGTTCGTACTTCCTCTTTCCAAACTTCCACTTTGGATTACTTATCGCTTTTCCGATTTGTTCTTCCTTTTGCTGATCACTGTTTTCCCTTACCGAAAAAAGGTTATAGAGGGAAACATTGCCCGTTCTTTTCCGGACCTTACAAAGAAAGAACACCGAAAGATCAAACGTTCCTTCTACCGCTATTTTGCAGATATGCTGCTGGAAGGAGTTAAAAACCTGGGAATCTCGGAAAAAGAGCTCCGAAAACGTTTTCAAATCAAGAATCCCGAGCTCATGGAACAGCTTTACGAGCAGAATAAAAGTGTTCTGTTAGTTTCTGCTCACTACATGAATTGGGAATGGATGATTACCGGCCAGGATCTGTTCTTCCCGCACCAGGCAATCGGGATCGGCATGCCTTTAACCAGCGGATATTGGGATAAGAAGATCAATACACTTCGCTCGCGTTTCGGAATGAAAGTCATTTATGCAAAAATTGTCAAAGAAACATTTAATTCGTATCTTCAGAAAGGAGTTCCGACTGCAACCCTGGTATTGAGCGATCAAAGTCCGGCAGATTCTACAAAATGTTACTGGATGACTTTTCTGCATCAAACAACCGGGATTCTTTTCGGGGCCGAACAATTGGCAAATACGTATGATCAGGCGGTTGTTTTTTACCTGCCCAAAAAGATCAAACGTGGTTATTATGAAGTTGAATTACAACTTCTGACGGATGAACCGAGAACGCTGCCCTGGGGGGAAATTACCGAAACGCATGCAAAACTACTTGAAAAGCGTATTTTGGAAGAACCCGGACCGTGGTTGTGGTCTCATAAACGATGGAAACGAACGGTTCCTGACAACATTCCGAAACTAAAAGAAGAACAGCGTGAAAAATTCAATTCTCTTTTTAGGACTCATTCTCCTAAGCCATAACGGAATCTCTCAAAAAGTCAGAGCTGCGGACACGCTTCGTTTTGCGGCAGATACTTCTTATTCACGTATTGTGGTCCGTTATAAAAAAGATTGGCTGCTTTTCGGAACATCAAAAACCGGAGTCATTGCTTTCAATGAAAAAAATGAAAGCAAAAGAACTCTTGTTTCACCGGTGAAAGGCGGCGAATTCAGAGACATCGCTATTCATGAGGATACTATTTACGCTATTCTTTCCGGCGACAATGGAATTGTTTACAAAGGGAATTTAGAATCTTTTGCTCCGGTTTTCCGGGAAAACGGAATTTTCCTGGACGATATATCGATTTGGGAAAATGAGCTCGTTCTATTAGGAGACCCGGTAGACGGAAATTTCTTTTTACGCAAGAAAGGTCCTGAATCTATTACTTTTAATGAGATCAGTCAAAAGATTGCAAACGAACCCAATGAAGGATGCTATGCAGCCAGTGGAACCTGTGCACAATTTCTGAGTCCGGAAGCATACTTTTTTGTTTCGGGCGGCGATACTTCTGCCCGCTTCCATTACGTTGATCTTTGGTCAAAACGAACATTGTCCGTTAAACTTCCTATGAAAACCGGAGAAGGAGCAGGTCCTTTCTCCCTATTCTTTTGGGATTTGCTGCATGGTGTGGTAGTCGGAGGTGATTACCGGAAAAGTACGGAAGCAACCCAAAATGCATGTTATACAACTGATGGAGGAAAAACCTGGAAAGCTTCGGAAGTATTTCCCAACGGATATCGCTCTTGTGTTACCGGAAACAAAAAGATCTTATTTTCCTGTGGGACAACAGGAATTGATTATTCCAAAGACGGGGGGAAAACCTGGCATTTTTTAATGAAAGGAAATTTTTGTGCACTTCTGCTGGAAAAGAAAACACTTTATGCAACAACCAATAAAGGGTATTGTTTGAAGATGAAAATCAAATAAATAAAGTGGGCACGCGATTAATCGCGTGCCCACAAGACATTATATCCTTATTTTATCGTTGAAACAGCTGCCAACAACTTCTCTTTGCTCTGTTTTCCGACCAGTTTCTTCACCATCTTTCCTTCTCCGTTGATAAACAGTAACGTCGGATAAGCGGTAACCGTATAAGCTTTGGAAATCAT
>DJFP01000122.1:14727-15868 GCA_002432565.1 Flavobacteriales bacterium UBA5869 | reverse complement strand
CCAACGCGTTTACTGGTCCCGGAAAATAAGTTGGAAGAGGTAAATGCACTGGCAAAAACTGCTGCCGAATCGGTACGTGTCGGAAATCCGATGAATGAACAAACGCATGTAGGACCAATGGTGAGTATAAAACAATATGAACGTGTACAGGATTACATCCGCACAGGAATGGAAGAAGGAGCCACCCTATTGGCTGGCGGTACCGGTAAACCTAATGGATTACAGGCTGGGAACTTTGTGAAAGCAACTATTTTCACCAACGTGCGAAACGACATGCGCATTGCGCGGGAAGAGATTTTCGGTCCGGTATTGTCGATCATTACCTATAAAACAGAAGAAGAAGCCATTGCCATTGCCAATGATACCACTTACGGATTGAGTGCTTACATCAGTTCCACCGATATCGATCGTGCGAACCGCGTGGCAGAACAATTAGAGGCGGGAAGAATCGTCATCAATGAGTTTAAACACGACCCCCTGACCCCGTTCGGTGGATTCAAACAATCGGGAATCGGAAGAGAATATGGGATTTATGGACTGGAAACTTACCTGGAACCGAAAGCCATTTTGGATTAAGTGGAAAATCGAGAATTGAGAAGTTAAGAAGATCCATTTTCAATTCTTCCTTACATTTGAAAAATGAACAAAATGAGCAACATTCTTCCGGTTAATTATTCGTGTCACCTGGCTGAATTTCGGGAGGGCGAGCAATTTGTACAGAGCTATGCACTGGGAATGGTCCTTGCCGGCACGATGGAATTGAATGATGGTGAAAGAAGGGAGATTATACAGGAAGGTGAGCTTTACTGCGTATGGAAAAATAGATTACTGAAGTTTATAAAGTACCCACCCGAAGGTGGAGAATTCAAATCGCTGAGCCTTCGTTTTGACGAACAGCTTTTGAAAAATTTTAGCAGGGAATATGNNTGCTGGATTACCAGGATTTCACGGATGATCCGCATATTCTGAAACTGAAGCAACAGGAAGCACTGTTTTTACTACTGAAACTGGATCCGGGTTTGAAGGACGGCTTGTTTGACTTTTCAGAACCCCATAAGATCGACCTGGAAGCGTTCATGCAAAAGAATTTTCATTTCAATGTGCAATTGGAGCGGTTCGCCTACCTGACCGGAAGAAGTTT
>DJFP01000122.1:11740-14708 GCA_002432565.1 Flavobacteriales bacterium UBA5869 | reverse complement strand
AAGGGGAAAAAATCTTCAGAAATCTACCTCGACCTGGGTTTCGAAGACCTGTCCCATTTTTCGTACGTTTTCAAAAAGCAATTCGGATTGACAGCCACAGAACTTGCAAATCAACAGGAAGGTTGAAGTGATCCGGAAATTCTGAATGATTTCGATCATACCCAAACAGACGCGTTTTTTTATTCTGATGTTGTTTCCCAAGCAATTTTCGAAAAGTATTTGCATCTTTGAATTATGACAACAGGTTCACGGGTGTGGGGCCAGTAGTGGCGCGATTAATCGCGCCACTACTGGGTCGTATTTCACAACAAAGGCTGCCCGATTTACTCAGACAGCCTTTCTAACCTAACCACTATTCACTCTGACCTAAGCGTTAAGTATTAGAAACTATCGGTGCTGGTGTTGCTTACTTTCAATTTGTCATCCCCTGTAGAAATGACCTTGAATTCGGTTCTGCGGTTTTTTTCGTGCTCTTCTTCCGGACAGTCGGATTTAACAGGTCCTTCGCAGGCACAGTTGTTCAGCAGACGCGATTCCCCGTATCCTTTACCGTAAATACGCGCCGGATTGGTAATCTTTTTCTTGATGTACTCGGCAGAAGCTTTTGCACGGTTATCAGACAATTTCATGTTGTATGCCTTTGATGCACGACAGTCGGTATGTGAACCCAATTCTACTACCATGTTCGGGTATTTGTTCATGACTTCCACGATCTTGTCCAGTTCTTTCGCTGCATCCGGACGGATCACGTACTTGTTCAGGTCGAAGTTGATCGGGTTGATTTGTACCATTTCCGACAAATCTTTTACTTCAGGGTCTAACCCTAAATCAAGGATTGCATGAATGTCGTATTGTCCCGGCTTGTCGAACAAGGTATTGTAAGTGACCGTTTTCGAAAAGTATCCTTCTTTTTGAAGTACGAGGTTGTAGCTTCCGCGGTCGTTGAGTTTCTTCCCGAACAATGCTTCGCGGAAATCTCCGGATGCCGGTGTGGTAATTTTCTTCGACTTATTGGTCATGTTGTCAACCAGGTAAACGGAAACGTTTTCCAGGGGATTCCCGGTTTTCTTATCTGTGATCAATGCATACAAAGACAACCCCGGATCTTTTTCGAGGATGACATCTGCAATGACTACTTGTTCGTTGGTAAAGGTGTTTGCGGTGTTCTTTCCGTCGAAATAATCGGTTTTTGAACCGGCCAATGCGTAGTTTTTCTCGTACTCTGCTTCGAAGGAATATGCTCCGTTTTCATCAGCCGTTACGGTTCCGATCACCGTTCCTTTGTCGTCTTTCAAATCAATTTTAGCATTCGGAACGATTTCGCCCTTCTTGTCTTTCGCCGTTCCTTTGATGGTTACCCCGAACGAAATTGGTCGAATTAATTGCACAGCATAAATATCGTCGCCGCCTTTTCCTCCTTCCCGATTGGAAGAAAGGAAACCTGTTTTCAAATCTTTCGATAAGTTGAATGCGAAATCGTCAAACTGGCTGTTGACTGGGATTCCCAGGCTGTGGATCTTCCCAACCTTGCCGTTTTCCAGGAAAGCAACGAATACGTCCAATCCTCCCAATCCCGGGTGCCCGTCTGTTGAAAAGAACAAACGCTCTTCCGAATCAATGAAGGGGAACATTTCCTGGCCTTCGGTGTTGATCTTCTTTCCAAGATTGATCATTTCACCGAATGCGCCGTTTTCCAGGACAGCTGCTTTGTAGATATCTGCACCGCCCATTCCTCCGGGTTTGTCAGAAACGAAATACATGGTCTTGCCATCAGCTGTAAGAACCGGATGACCCACCGAGTAATCTTTCGAGTTGTAAGGGAACTCTTTTTCCTCCGTCCATTTCCCGTTCTCATCCACATTAGCAATGTATAGTTTCAGGTTCTGGATCTTCTGCCCGTCGCGGCGTTTTTTACCGGAAGAAATGTTGTTACGGGTAAAATAAACGGTCTTCCCGTCCGGGGAAAATGCCAACGGACCTTCGTGGAATTTGGTGTTTACTTTTGAAACGCGTTTTGGAGATCCCAACTTGTTATCTGTGCTCACCGTTGCGGAATACAGGTCTAAAAAGCGGTTGGCATTCCAGGACCATTCCTTTTTCACGAATACCCGTTTCTTGCGGGCTGTAATAAAGAACATCTGGTTCTGCGAAGGGTTATAATAACCTCCGAAATCCGCCACTCCGGTGTTCAAATCCAGGTTCGTAAGGCTGAAGAACGGTGCTGTTTTCTCGATCTTGGATTTGTATCCGGTGTTTCCTAAGAACAACTGGCTTCTCAAATCTGCCTGGGCGGCGTTGCTGTACTTATTCATCCATTTGTCGCTTTCGGCATAGTTCCCGTTCTGTTTCAGAACGTAAGCATAGTTGTAGTAATCCTCCGGTTTTGCTTCGGAAGATTCGATCATTTTGCCGTAGTACTCCACCGATTTGGTGTAATTGTCCATCTTCAGGTAACTGTAGGCCAGCTTGCTTTTCAACGCCGGACTGTCTACTTCCGAACCGATCAGTTCTTCGTATAATTGGGCAGCATAGGCGTAGGACAAGCGGTTGAAATAGCTGTCTGCCTTTTTCAATTTCCCCGATTGTCCGCATACCGACAAGGAAACACTGCAGATAATTGCTAATAATATCGTTTTCATGTTTGTGTCTTTTTGTGTAATTAGAAGTAACGAGGTGAGCGGATTCCTTCTTTTTTGAAGACAAAGTCGTATGACAGCATGACTTCGAAAGAACCGTCGTTGTATTTCCGGATTTTTTGCGTACCGAAATCGCTCGCCAGACCCACTTTAAACTGCGGTGAAAGCTGGAANNGGAGCTCCTTCCGTAATTTTCACCAGGGAAGTTGGTCTCAGTTTCCATTTATTGGACACTGTAATGACACCGCCGACTGTTCCGAAATAATGACGGCGTTCCAGGTTGGTGGTGTTTGATCCGTCATAACTTTGCTCCAGGATTTTCGGTGAACTGA
>DJFP01000122.1:0-11727 GCA_002432565.1 Flavobacteriales bacterium UBA5869 | reverse complement strand
TTCTGCAATAATTTGGGATCATCCGGAGTATCGCTGTTCAAACCGTCTCTCCCGATATTGATCAGGTTGATTCCGCCCTTGATCCCGAAAGCCAGTTTACCCTTGTGGTTTTTGAATCGGATCGTATAGGAAGCATCGGCATAGAACATCGTTTGGTTCATCGGCCCGATATTATCGTTTACTGCTGTTAATCCAAGTCCCACTGATTCGTAAGAAAGCGGTGAATGAATGCTCAAAGTGGAGGAACGGGGCCTTCCGTCAAATCCCACCCATTGTTCGCGGTGGATCCCGGTTACGTTCAACATCCCGCGGCTTCCGGCATACGCCGGATTTATAAACAGCATGTTATCAAAATACTGCGTATAATGAGGGTCCTGCTGCGCGTTTGCACCGGTGCTTCCAAGAAGCACCAGCATCAAACATGCTATTAAAAATTGATTTGTTCTCATCTTTTCAAGTTGAAAATTGCTATTCTTATCGCTGGATGTATACGTATCCTTTCAACACACCAGCAGATTCATCTTTCGTATCCAATACGTAGAAGTAAGTTCCTGTAGGAAGTTCTGTTCCGCCTACATTCAAAGAACTGTTCGAAGTACCGTCCCAGGTATTCAGGTATCCGTCTGCAGAGAATACTACGTTCCCCCAGCGGTTGAACACGGTCAGCTGGTTATCCGGGTAGCTTTCGATTCCCTTGATTACCCAAACGTCATTGATTCCGTCACCATCCGGTGTGAATGCATTGGAAATATCAATGCCGCACGTTTTTGGATCACACGGGTCCAGTGGATTAGAACCAGTCGTTACTTCCTCACCGTTGGTGATTCCGTCGCCATCACAGTCTGCATTTTCCCATGCCGCAGTCGGTGTGCCCGTTTGACTTGCAACAACAAAGTCACAAGGATTGTTCGGATTAGTACCGTCTGTTGTTTCTGTGCCGTTTGGTACGCCGTCACCGTCGCAATCTGCGTTATTCCAAGCTCCGCCCTGTGTCAATGTGACATTGGACACGGTGTAGTCACACGGATCATTCGGATTCGTACCGTCGGTTACTTCCTGTCCGTTCGGAACACCATCTCCGTCACAGTCTGCAGTATTCCAGTTAGCAACCGGTGTTACTGTTTGACTCGAAGCAATGTAATCACAAGGATTAGCCGGATCAGTTCCGTCAGTTACTTCTGTACCGTTTGTTACACCATCCCCGTCACAATCAGCGCTGTTCCAGGCTGCAGTAGGTGTTCCTTGATTCGCTAATGTGAAATCACACGGGTCAAGCGGATTGTCGCCGTTCGTTATTTCATCGCCGTTTGGTACGCCATCACCATCACAGTCTGCACTGTTCCAGGCTGTGTTTGGAGTTACGGTCTGACTTGCAAGTGTTAAATCANNCCGTCTCCGTCACAATCTGCATTGTTCCACGCTGTTCCCGGTGTTCCTGTCTGACTTGTCAGTGTGAAATCACACGGATCATTCGGATTCGTACCGTCGGTTACTTCCGTTCCGTTTGGTACGCCGTCACCGTCACAATCACCGCTGGTCCAGGCCGCGTTTGGTGTTACAGTCTGACTTGCGATTGTTAAATCACATGGATCGTTCGGATTCGTACCGTCGGTTATTTCATCTCCGTTAGTTACTCCATCACCATCACAGTCTGTGTTATTCCATGCTGTGTTTGGTGCCACAGTTTGACTAGCCAATGTGAAATCACACGGATCAAGTGGATTGTCTCCATCCGTTACTTCCGTTCCGTTTGGTACGCCATCACCATCACAGTCTGCACTGTTCCAGGCTGTGTTTGGAGTTACGGTCTGACTTGCAAGTGTTAAATCACAAGGATCGTTCGGATCTGTGCCATCGGTAATTTCGTCGCCATTCGTTACTCCGTCGCCGTCACAGTCATTAGCAGGATTTGACAAACAAGGAATAACCGTAATAATCACCTGAGCTGTATCGCAAAGTACCGGCATTCCCGTATCACATATTGAATAAATAAGGGTATCATTTCCGCTAAATCCAGGGTTCGGGGTGTAAGTAATTTCACCTGTTACCGGATCAACGGTTACCGTTCCGTTTGAAGGTGGGGTCGTAACTGTTACGCTGGTTTCGTCCAGGTTTCCGTCAGGATCAGTGTCGTTTGAAGGAGCATCGATCACCACCGGATTTCCTTCTTCGGTAGATGCGGTATCACCATTTGCTTCCGGAGCATCATTCACAGGAGTTACGGTAATTACAACAACAGCTGTATCGCATGCAACCGGCATTCCTGTATCACAAATCGAGTAAACCAGCGTGTCATTTCCGCTAAATCCCAGATCAGGAGTATAAGTAACTTCCCCTGTTATCGGGTCAATGGTTACCGTACCGTTTGAAGGCGGAGTCGTAACTGTTACACTGGTTTCGTCCAGGTTTCCGTCTACGTCCGTATCATTGGAAGGAACATCGATCACTACAGGTGTATCTTCATTGGTTACCGCAGTGTCATCGTTCGCATTCGGATCGTCATTGACCGGATTTACGGTAATCACAACCAAAGCTGTGTCGCATAATACCGGCATTCCTGTGTCGCAGATGGAATAAATCAGGGTATCTGTTCCGTTAAAGTTCGGATCAGGGGTATAGGTCATTTCACCTGTAATCGGATCGGTAGTTGCTGTTCCGTTTGTTGGTGGTGTAACAACGGTTACGCTGGTATTATCCAGGTTTCCGTCTGGGTCTGTGTCGTTTGAGGGTGTATTGATTACCACCGGTGTATCTTCATCGGTAGTTGCCGTATCTCCGTTTGCTGTTGGTGCATCGTTCACCGGATTTACAGTAATCACAACCAAAGCTGTGTCGCACAATACCGGCATTCCCGTATCGCAAATCGAGTAAACCAGCGTGTCATTACCGCTAAAGCCCGGATCCGGAGTATAGGTAACTTCACCAGTAACAGGATCGATGGTTGTTGTCCCGTTTGAAGGTGGAGTTGTAACGGTTACGCTGGTTTCGTCCAGGTTTCCGTCTACGTCTGTATCATTGGAAGGAACATTCACTATAACAGGAGTGTCTTCGTTGGTTGATGCTGTATCTCCGTTTGCTGTCGGGCCATCATTCACAGGTGTTACCGTGATAATTACCATCGCTGTATCACAGAATATTGGCATTCCCGTATCACAAATGGAATAGATCAGGGTATCTGTTCCGTTAAAGTTCGGATTCGGCGTATAGGTAATTTCTCCCGTTACAGGATCTACGCTTGTTGTTCCGTTTGAAGGAGCATCCGTTACTGTTACGCTTGTATTGTCCAGGTTGCCATCAGAATCCGCATCATTGGAAGGAACATTGATCACAACCGATGTGTCTTCATTGGTCGTTGCAGTATTTCCGTTTGCTACCGGTGGACAATTGGTTGCCGTAACCGGTAAAGTGATGTGTCCAGCATCGAATTCACAAGGATTCAACGGGTTTGTTCCGTCTGTTGATTCAGTGCTGTTGGTCACTCCGTCACCATCGCAATCTGCAGTGTTCCATGCAGCATCCGGAATGACACTTTGGCTCGCCAGAACGAATTCACACGGATCATTCGGATCTGTTCCGTCGTTTGCTTCATCGCCGTTCGTTACTCCGTCGCCGTCACAATCCCCGTTCAGCCATGCCCCGCTTTGAGCAAGGGTAATGCTTACCAATTGTAATTCACAAGGATCTAACGGATCTGTGCCATCTGTTACTTCCTGTCCGTTGGTAACTCCGTCACCGTCACAATCTCCGGCATTCCAGGAAGCAGTTGGTGTTCCCTGGCTTGCTAAAAGCAGGTTACATCCGTCGCCCGGATCTGTTCCGTCGGTGATTTCCTGTCCGTTGGTCACCCCGTCGCCGTCACAATCTCCTGCCAGATCAGATAAGATATCAACGTCTACATAGAAATCTTCCACTTCTCCGTGAATTACGGGACCGAAACTTCTTTCATCGATTGAAGCGGTTGCCGGATCATCATTGAGTGTTTCTGTTGTTATCCTTACTCGTGCGTATTTATTTCCGCAGGAAGTCGAAACACCGGTCCACGCAAGGTTTGTTGTTTGGGCACCAACGGCTGATGGAACTGAAGCAGTAACGATCTCGTCCTGAGAAAATATTCCGTCGTTGTTCCAGTCTATCCACGCATAAATATTCGCGTTGGTCCCTGAATTGTTTGTAAAGTTAAGTGTAGTAGAAAAGCCCGGATTTGTGGTTGAATGCGACAAAGGTGTTGTTAACCCGTCTTCATCCGCCCCGTCTCCGTTCGTTCCTGTATTGTTTGCTCCCGAAGCTACATTGTTGCTCAAGCCGTTGTCCGGATCAGGCTGGCTTGCTCCCAGGTAAATTTCGTCGCCGCACATGTAGTAGTGCGCTGCCGGATTCCCATTTTCGAAGGAAAGCGGAGTATCTCCCGCATCGTAGGTACTGGATCCGCAAATCAGACCTACCGGTGTATTGGCACAATCGAATGTGGAAACAGTGCTGGTTCCGGAAACTCCGTCACCCATGGAACCGTCGATCTTGTGGCCCATGTAGCAATATCTTTCGGCACACAGTTTCATGATAGCTGTAGTGTGTCCACCAATCTCCACGTAGGTTGCATGATCTGTACCCTGAGCAAATCCGTTGGGAACTTTCGGTAAAGTATGGCTTCCTGTCCCTCCCGGCACACCGATCATTTCGTTGTTGTTGGAACCCCAGGACCACAATTCACCATTGGAAAGAATAACGGATACGGATGCATTTGCTGTTCCGGGTGATCCGTCATTATCGTTTGCAGAAACAAAGATGACATCGGTAAGATCTGCGGTATTCGTTGAATTCCTCACCGGGACCCATCCGGCTGAATTGGTGGTGTTTCCTTGTCCGAGCTGCCCGTTACCGTTACTTCCCATGGCGTATAACTTGTTGTCTGCCGGGTTGATCGCAAAATAACTTGCGCGGTTGCTCGCATCAGTCCAGGTATTGTTTCCGAAATCCGCTGTCATGGCAATCATTACCGGAAGTCCCGGAAATGGAGTGATCATGGTTACTGCACGGTTATAAGTAGCCACTGCCGAACCGTCACCCCGGTAACAGCGGACACCCCAGGTATACCACTGACCGGTGGAAGTGATAGCAAAAGCTCCAACAGGAGTTACGCGAATATCGACCACACCCGTAAGCGCCGGATTTCCGGTAATGTCTCTGGTTACACGTGCCCAATAGTTTTCCGAAGCTCCCGGTAAAACGCCTCCGTTCCCGTGAATAGCATCATTGCGTCCGCTTACATACACTTCACCGGAATGCGTGAGCAATACCAATGCACCCCAGGAAGCAATCATATTCTTCACGTCTGTAGGAACAATTCCTACCGGAAGGGAAATTTGTGCAAATCCTGTCAGGTTGTCCAGTCCCGTTCCTACCGCCACGTTATTGGCTCCCCAGGAATAAAGTCCGTCTGTAGACAGTACAAATGCCTGCGTGGTCCCGGAAGACTGCGTAGCCAAAGTCGCAAACAAAGGCTGCCCGGTATAATTGTAATCTGCTGCAGGAACTCCTGCGTTCGGTTCAATAACAACCGGTGTTAAATGTCGTGCAGCAGCCGTTCCGTTTCCGTTAGCTGTTGAACCTGCTCCCCATATTAAGAATGTACCGTCGGGGCGGGAAGCAATAGTTGTATGGAATCCAGATTGGATCTGATCGTAAGGCTGAAGCGGGTTACAACCCGAAGATTGCGCCCTGACTGCCGAAGAAAGCAACGCAATAGACCCAACAGCCAACATGACCTGATTGAAAAATAAGTTCTTTCTCATTTTTTTAATGCGTGATTGAGTAAGTAAAAAAGTGGGCTTCTCCGGTGGTGTCATAAACGCGGAATTGCACATTCCCCTTTGTGGGAACTGCTCCTGACAATTCGAATACCAGTTGATTCTCACCGTTCTTTAAAACAGCTTTGTCGTTTTTCAGGCGGGATGAGATCACAGCAACCCCGGTTGTTTGTACTTCACGTATCGTATATTCGACCGGTTTTCCGTCATAAGATTTCACCGTTACAGGAATAGTCATGTTGATCCCGGAAATAGTTCCTGTTGCGAGCGGTGTTGAGAAAACCGGATTTTTCAAATCAAAGATCATCTGAACACTGCTAACCTCTACGGTGACAGTTTCTGTTTTTGCCGGATGATCTCCATGAGCAGGAACTACGAATGTGATTTCGTATTTTCCGGGTTGTGAGAATACCAGCTTCCCGGTGGATTTTCCTGTTCCGGATGTTTTGCTGACTCCGGCTTGGGGAGCAACTTTCCAGGAAATGGATAAGGGAAGTTCTGTGGCAACTCCTGTTTCGATGGCGTCGCCGAAATGGATTGAATAGTGACTTTGCAGGACGCTGACATCCTCGTCACATGAAACGTGTGTGGGACTTCCATGAGCTAATAGGCATAGCCAGGAAAACCCCAACAGGGTGAATAGTCTTTTCATTGTGTAAAAAATATTTTAGTTAAAAACTGAAAAATTCGGTGCGAAGATAGGTCGGCATAGATGCTTTTTAATAGGAAAAGGGTATCCGTATTCGGGAATTTAAACAGTGTAAAAAATGATTTAAATCATTGATTTACAACTGTTTGATTTGATTTTTTCAGCTTGTGACCACAAAAGAATTAAGGTTCCATCCAAGTGGTGTTCAACGGGTAGAAAAATGGGCTGAAATGACTAAAAAAGATGAATCCCGAACCTGAATGAACTAAAAATGGCTGCCCATTTCTTGGACAGCCAGGTAATCAATAAATCAATACGTTTTTATTGGCGTTCTTTTAAATAAGCAAGGAAAGTAGACGGAGGGAATCCGGTTACGGCTTTGAAAACGGCCGAGAATTTACTGTGTGACGAAAAACCACATTCATCTGCAAGGACGCTTAACTTATAATTCTTGAATTTCTCATTGGTTTCGATTTTCTCAATAATGTACTTAATGCGTAATTCATTGATATATGAATTGAAATCCTTATTGAAATAGGTATTCAGCACGTGGGAAAGGTACTTGGTATTTGTATTGAGCATTCCGGCAAGCATGGAAAGGGACATTTGCTTGTCGGTAAATTTATTGCCCCGCTCGAATTCTTTCAGGTCATTGATAATCTTGGTTTCAATGGCATCCGACATGATCTTGCGGTTGGGGTCTTTCTTTTCAGGTATGTCCGGAATTGATTCCGCCAGCACGTTCTCCAAACGTTCCTGCCTCATGCGGTCCATCACTTCCCGGAAACGTGTGCGCTCGCGTTTTCGGCTTCTCCGGTGCCAGATAAAAATCCCGACAAGTGCCAGGCAAAGCCCCATTGATAAGACAAGCCAAAGGTTTCTGTTTTGAGCCAGGTCCTTTTCATGGGATTTGGTGGTATTCACAAAATCTGCAATAGACTCTTTTTTCTTTTTTTCATTCAACTGCAAGGCAGCCACGTACTTGTCGTTGTACTTTTTATATTGCTTCAGGTCTTTTACATGCTCATAATAATCAGCCAAAGTTTTATATACTTCTACTTTTAGTTCCAGGTAATCCGACCCATTAACTATTTGTTCCGATTTCCGAAGGTTCTCGATAGAAGCTTCCAGGTTATTTTTCTCTAGGTAAGCCCTCCCCAATCCACTATAAATAAACCCGCTGAGCATGGCATTTCCCGAAGTAACCTGTGAAAGTCTTCCGTCTGCCTTGTTATAGTGGCTAAGTGCTTCATCCCACCTCTTTAATCCGCAACAAACTCTTCCCAGGAGTTCTTCATTGGTTGCCAGGAAATAATTTTTATCGTGTTCGCTGAATGTCAACTGATTGAAGTAACTTTCTGCACGTTTAGCTGCACGGTATGCTTTCCTGTAATTTTTGAATTCAATCTCGTAATAAGTTGTTTCCTGGTAGATCATACCTAAATACAGCTTTTTCATCTGGTCATTCTCCACTTTTTCGCCAACGGTCTTTCCTTTTTCCAGGTACTCTTTTCCTTCTTCATACAAACCCATTAAACGGTATTGGGTAGAAAGGAATCCCGCAATTCGGGCCTCCCAGTCGTAAAAATCGTTCTTTACAGCAATCTGGTCTGCCTTTACTGCGAATTGAACGGATTTTTTGATATCGCCTTTTTGCTGGAAAAGGGAAGAAGATAGCATTAAAGCTTTCAACTTGTTGAGTTCCGGTTTTGAGTTCCGGTACAGTGAATCGGCGATGTGAATAGCTTTATTTATGTCTTTGGCAGCAATAGTTACCGCTGTTGTGAAGTAAATACTGTCAAATTTTTTATCATCGTCCCTTTTGTGTTGTGCTTGTGCCGGGCTGAACAGAATGCAGATTAACATTCCTATTCCGGCGGACAATTGCATTTTATTAAGCCACAAAAAATGGAGTCCGGTTTGATTCTTCATATTGGGTAATAAGTTGTAAATGTGCGTTTGAGCAGATTAAAATTAGGTAAAAATTTAGAATCCACTTCCAAAGAACACGAATCGACCTACCCCGTTTCTCCTTTTAAGCGTTTTACTTCCTGCTGAAGCTCATTCACCCTGGCCAGCAAATGCTTAATGGTTTCCAGTCCTTCGAGGTTAATTTCCAGTTCGTAGTGCAGGTGCATGTATTTTTCCAGGTCAGCCAGCTGCTCAAAGGCAATGTATGTGGTTTCTTCCGAACGAATCAATTCGATAAGTCCGTATTCATCGAGCTGGTACAGGAAAGTGGTTTCAATGTTGTAATAAACACAGCATTGTTCAATGGATATGTGATTTGTCTGTTCCATATTAATTCGTTTTACGCTCGCGGGCAAGCTGTTCAATCAATTCTTTTTCTTTTGCGGAAAGGTTCGTTGGCAGCTGGATTTGGTACGTCACATACAAATCCCCGAATTGGCCTTCTTTCTTATAAACGGGGAAGCCTTTTCCTTTCAGCCGCACCTTGGTACCGTTTTGCGTTTCGGGAGCCACTTTCATTTTTACTTTCCCATCGAGGGTATCGATGAATTCTTCCCCGCCCAAAAGTGCTTTGTAGAGATCCAATGGAACGGTTGCATGCAGATCATTCCCTTTTCGTGTAAATGAGGTGTTGTTTTTGATCTCAAAAGTGATGTACAAATCTCCGTTCGGACCGCCGTTCATGCCCGGAGCACCGTAGCCTGCCAGTTTGATCTCCTGTCCGTTCTCTATTCCGGCCGGAACCGTGATGCGGATATTTTTCCCGTTCACTGTAAAGGTCTGCTGGTGCGTTTTGGCGGCATCCGTTAAATTCAGTTCCACCGAAGCGCGAAAATCCTGGCCCTTGAACCGGGTTTGTCTTCCCCCGCCGGCGCGGTTCCCAAAGATCGACTCAAAAAAATCAGAGTAACCGCTTTCATCGCCATAGGTGTAGTATTCTCCTCCACCAAACGGATTACCCTGTCCCCGAGCGCCGGATGCCTGCTGGTGTTTCTTTGCCTGCTCAAACTGCTCGGCGTGTTTCCAGTCTTTGCCGTACTGGTCGTATTTCTTCCGGTTCTCCGGATCGCTCAGCACCTCATTGGCTTCATTGATCTGCTGGAACAATTTGCTCGCTTCCGGGTTGTTGGGATTCAGGTCCGGATGATGCTTGCGCGCCAGTTTCCGATATGCCTTTTTGATCTCCTCGGCAGATGCGTTTTTATCCACACCTAAAATTTTGTAATAATCAATGTATTCCATACGATTTGACCTTATGAACTTAAGTTACGGTGAAAATGGGGATTATCCAAGCGGAAAAAAATGATCCCGATCAGAAAACAGAGTGAGTGTGAGAACGGGACCGCTCAGGGTTGGTAAGCAGAATTATCCCGAAGAAGGCACTGAGGAGCGCAGGAATTTCCGGCACGGATTCTTTCTTCTTTTCCGCGCCGTTGAAGAAATGCATAAATTTCCTCTGCCAGCGTATACACCAGGCGCGGTGATTCCTGGATGTCGATCTGCAGCACCCGAGTCGTCATCCGGAGGTATTCGTCGTGGATTTGTTCCCAACGCAACGGAGTGGTTTTGATTTTCGAGAGTTTCAAAACAGTACCGCTGATATGTAGCGTGTAATCGCCGGCCTGTAGGCCTAAGTTGTTGAGAGAATAGACGAGTTTGGTGTTGATGAGGTCGTCGTGGATGAGTGAGATGATGAGGGATTTTGACTTCATGACTAAAAAATTTGCTTAAAAATATTATTAATAAGCTTTAAAAGCAAATTATGAATACAATTAATATTCAAATGAATCGTTTTACACTGAAAACACTGGGTTTTCAATTGGTGAATTATGCTTATTTTGCTTCAAAATTTACCTCGGAAGCTGAATAAATGGATAAAAAAGCCCAAAATAGAATCAAAGCTGTTTTAGCAGAACAAGGAAAAACAAACAATTGGTTAGCAGAAACCCTTGGGAAAAATCGGACGACGGTTTCCAAGTGGTGTACGAATCAAATGCAACCCACTGTAGAAACACTTTTCGAAATTGCACAGGCATTGGATGTGGATGTGCGTGAGTTATTGGTTTCGACGAAGTAGTTATTAAATCACTTCCACCACATGTTTCGAGCGCAAACCGTTCGGCGCAATTTGAATTTCGACCTGCGTATGTTGGTTAGGCTGCACGTGTACAATCAGTTTATCTGATCGTTCGCTTTTTTTGCCAACTTCCACTTCGTAAGTCCCGGGTTGTAATTCAATGAACAGTTTCTTACCGGAATCAATGCGGCCGCGCTCTTCGTTGTCGATGAATACGGGACTGGAAATCAGCCTATTTTGCATTTGCCTGATCCGATAAAAATGGATACCGCTCTTGTTGAAATAATCGTTATCAATGAGATAGCCCGTTTCGGAAGTTCTTCGATTGCGGACCACCTTCAGGATGAACAGCAAAAGGATCAAAGGTAAAAGCAGGGCCAAAAGTGTAATCAGCCCCGTAATCCCAACCGGGTATTTATCTCCCGGCTCGGGAGCAATCAGGTTGATGAAGAACAATGCAGGATAAGACTCCATGATCAGTGATGCAAAGGAACTGATCACAGCAGCGGCAATATAGATGTAGATGAAAGTGCGCATTCCGGAACTCGTTTGGGACGAATATACATGAAAAAACAAAAGACCGCAATCCGATTGACGGATGCGGCCTTTTACGTTATTTGTTGAATGGTTTTAAACCACCATGTTCACAATTTTTCCCGGAACTACGATGACTTTCTTCGGAGTTTTTCCTTCCAGCCATTTTTGTGCTTCCGGCATCGCTAAAACGGCTTCTTCTACTTCTTTTGCAGAGAAAGTAGTAGGCAATTCTGCATTAAATCGCATTTTTCCATTGAAACTTACAGGGTATTTCGTGTTGGCTTCAACAAGCATATTCGGATCGAAAGCCGGGAATTCAGCTGTTGAAACCGTTCCAGCCTGGTTTCCTATCGCTTCCCACAATTCTTCAGCAGCATGCGGAGCGTAAGGCGCCAATAGAATCACCACTTTTTCCAGCACTTCTTTNNCTACAAGCATCTCCGGATCGAATTTCGGGAAAGCAGCCGTAGAAACGGTTCCTGCCGGATTCCCCAAAGCCTCAGACCACAATTCTTCTGCGGCATGCGGCGCGTAAGGTGCCAATAGGATCACCAGTTGTTCCAATACTTCTTTCGAATGGCATTTTTGTTCCGTCAGTTCGTTCACACAGATCATCAGGTTCGAAACGTTCGTGTTGAACGAAAAACGCTCCAGATCGTCTTCAACTTTCTTGATCGTTTTGTGAAGTG
>DJFP01000066.1:21046-21419 GCA_002432565.1 Flavobacteriales bacterium UBA5869 | reverse complement strand
AATGATGATACAAACATAGGAGAGCGCAGAGTGCGCAAAGTTGGTTATGTGAAAGTCTTTGCGTCCTTCTTTCTTTGTGGTAAAATAATTACTTCAATTCCACTTCAAAAATCTGGCTCCAGAAATCCGAGATTGAAATTCCAGCTTCTGCCAGCATCTGTGGGACCAGACTTGCGGCGGAGAACCCGGGAGTGGTATTCACTTCAATGACATGCGGAACATCGTCCACAACCATAAAATCAATACGTGCAATGGACCTTAACTGCAGCAGGTTGTAGATATCTTTCGAATTTTCCCAAACACGATCCCTGATTGCATCCGGAATGCGTGCAGGTGTGATTTCCTGGGATTGTCCCAAATATTTCGCCTCGTA
>DJFP01000066.1:19949-21041 GCA_002432565.1 Flavobacteriales bacterium UBA5869 | reverse complement strand
CGGTAAATGCCACAGGTAACTTCCGTTCCTTTCAGGAAAGATTCGATAACAACCGTATCTCCTTCTTCAAAAGCTTTATCCAGGGCATTTTGTAAATCTTCGGCTTTGGAAACTTTACTGATTCCGAAGCTTGACCCGGAATCGGAAGGTTTAACAAAACAGGGCAGTCCCAATTCGTCCACGATCTGACCGGTTGTATGTTGATCCCGCGACTTTAAGAAAAGCGACTTTGCAACCGGAATTCCGAAACGGGACAAAAACTGGTTGCAGTACCACTTGTCGAAGCTCAATTCGGAGGCCAGTGCATTGGAATTCACATACGGAATTCCTTTCATGTCCAGCAGTGCCTGGATTTTTCCGTTTTCTCCGGGATTCCCGTGGATGTAGATCAGTCCGATATCGATTTTGCGTTCACTGGAATGGGTTGTGAAACTCATGCTTTCTATGGAGAACGGGAACTTGTCCTCTCCGTTCGGTACAAACCAGCCGCTCTCAAGCACATGGATAGGGACCACTTCATATTCTTTCGGGAAATTATCCATGATGGTTTGAGCACTTTTCAAAGAGATCTCAAATTCCGAAGAATATCCGCCGCAAAATAAACCAACGAGCTTCATATTTTTATTTTTAGTTCAATGGTTCAAAAGATTCAAAAAGTTCAAACTTTGAACGATTGAACTCTTGACCTTTTGAACAAGTGTTGCTCTGTTTTTGGAACACTTAAATGCAAAAGTAACGGATAATTAATCCTGCATTCGGGTGTATGGAAAAAGTTTTCAGAACGGATTGTTAAAAGCTTCATTTGTGCTTTGAGTACTTGCAGGAACATTCTTTTTATATTTGTGCAACTTACAATCGATTTATGAAGTTTTTTCAGAAGCTTAAAGCATTTGTTTGGAGCAGGCACTTTTTGAAGCATTCGCTTTACATTGTGCTTACTTATTTTATCGTGATCACGATTCTGGTCTTTTATTTGGATTCATACACGAATCACGGTGAGAAGATTGATGTTCCGAATGTGGTTGGAATGAAAACCAGCAGTGCACAGTCCAAACTGGAAGCACTGGAACTGAAGATCGAAGTGTTGGACTC
>DJFP01000066.1:0-19883 GCA_002432565.1 Flavobacteriales bacterium UBA5869 | reverse complement strand
TGGTAGAAATGCCTAGCCTCATTGATAAATCCGAACGGATTTCCGAAAGTATCCTGAAGAATCGCGGATTGAAGTGCCGTAAAACGTATGTTCCGACTTCCGAATCGAACGGGGCTGTATTGAGACAACTTTTCAACGGAAGAGAAATCAAGGAAGGAACAAAGATCCCGGTTGGAAGCACTATTACATTGGTGGTAGGTCGGAATAACGAAGCACAACCGGTAACCGTAATTGATTTGATCGGTTTAACAATATCTGATGCCAAAGCGCGTTTAAGTGGGGTATCGCTACAGATTTCAGTTGGTGCATGTGATGGATGTACAAATGCTGCGGACTCAACCAATGCTGTTATTTATTCTCAAAGTCCTGAGTTTATCGAAGGTGAGACTGTTCCATCCGGCACAACAATTATGGTTTCAGCTGAAAAACGGTAGGTAATTTTTGATTAGATGAAATTTAGTTTAGTACCCGTTTTTGTATTTATTAGTGGTTTTGTTTCATTCGGACAGGAAGTTTTGAGTCCGATCGGAGCTATGAAAAGAGAGGTTTCTCCCAAAAGATCCCTGAACTTGAAAAGCACCGCAAATATTGACAGCACTTTTGTCTATTCATTTGACACCTTGTCGTTGCCGCTTTTGGATGAATTTTCTCATTCCAAATTCCCGGTGCTGGATGCGCAACCCGGAGACGCAAACGTTACAGAACAGAAATTCTATCACCTGACAGACTTGTCGGATGTTCCGCTGACGAACGATAAAAAGTACTCGACTTCTCCAACCAGACGTTACACGACTGCATTGTCAACAGGCACAACTACACAAACAGATTTACCGCTGATTACCATTAAACAGGCCGATTTTCAAAATTACCCGGTAGTTTATTCTACAATTGATTTCTATCCGCCCTACAATATTTATGATACGCTGGATTTGTCTAACAATCCCGATCTTAATCCGGACACAATTCCTATAACAAACCCGGATATCCTTCAGGATTCGGTAACTGTTTTCTTTGCCCATGAAGTGAATCCGGATGTATACTGGATGGATGTATCTGCATACCACAATTATACACATGCTGTGAATCCATGGACATTGGGAGTGGTTACTTTTGACGGACTGGACGAAACGGGGTATCCTTATGCAATCAATACAACACAAACCGGTTATGCAGATTATTTAACCTCCAAAACCATTAATTTATCAGGGTACAATCCGAATGATTCCATTTACCTGAGTTTTTTAGTTCAGCGGCAGGGATTTGGTGATGCACCGGAAGTACAGGACTCACTTGTTCTGGAATTCTACGATAAAAATTCAGACGAGTGGAACCGTGTTTGGTCGATCAACGGAGGTCCGCTTGGGGATTTCAAGGTCGGTCATTTGAGAATTGTTAACGCGGCATATTTGACAGATGGATTTAGGTTCCGGTTCAAAAATTACGGAGGGCTTTCAGGAATGTTGGATGAATTCCACCTGGATTATGTGCATTTGAGAAACGGAAGCGGTTACCAGGATACACTTTTCAAGGATTTTGCATTCGTATACAATATTGGTTCATTGATAGAAGATTACACGGAAGTTCCCTGGGAACATTGGGTAAACGACCCTACGCATATGAATCCTGCTGTAAAGGTTTCGGTTAGAAACGGATCGAATATTCCTGAAAATAACATGAACGGAACGGTGAAAGTGGATTTCGCAGGAACGACGGAAGGAACGTTTGTGATGCAAGGAGCTACTTTATCAGGTGCATTGAACTATGCCCCAAGAACAACTGTGGCTAGTGTGCATGATTTCTCAACAGGGTATACGTTCTCAACTACTCCGCCATCAGCAACCAAAACATTCGATATAATAGCCAATGCAGGAGCCCAATTCCCAAATTTGCCCCTGAATGATTCTTCCTACACAAAACAGGTGTTTGAGAATGTCTATGCTTACGATGACGGATCTGCTGAAGCAGCTTATGGAATCTCCCAGGTTCAGGCAAGATTGGCCCTTAAGTTTCAGCCTTACCAGGCAGATACCTTGTTGGGTGTAAGAATGTGTTTTGTTCCTACTGTAAAAGATCTATCTAATAAATTGTTCTTGTTGACCGTTTGGGGCGATAACAACGGAGTTCCGGGATCGGTACTTTATGAAGATCAGTTCTTCTATCCGAGAACACCGATTTATGAAGACGAAAGAGGTGTTTACACAGATTACCTTTTGAAAGACACACGTCTTCCTTTGAACGGAGGAGCATTCTACGTTGGGATGCGTCAAATCGACGTGGATCCTTTGAATATCGGGTTTGACAAAAACACACCGAATGTCGGGAATTTATTTTTCTCGTTAAATGCAGGGGCAACCTGGAGTACAGCATCCAGTCCGGGAGTTCCGATGATCAGGCCAATTATTTTGACTTCTGATAATGTAAACCTTGGAACGGATGACTTGGTAAAAGAAGAAATTGACTGGAATGTTTATCCGAATCCTACAACCGGAGTTGTAAATATCAACTGGAAATCCGGAAATGAATTTCCGGGAGCTGTTTTGGTAGATTCACAAGGTCGCACTGTGTTGACAGTAGGCACATCGGATCTTCGCTTTGATTTGAGCGATGCTCCCGGCGGGATTTATTTCTTAAGGCTGAACAACTCGCAGACAGTTAAAAAAATTATCAGATAGTATATGAATGAGGATGTTCAGGATGTTGAGCAGGAAGATGAAGAACTTTTTGAACACTACCGTTTTAAAGCGGACCCGGGTCAGGAATCCGTTCGCATAGATAAATACCTGTTAGATCGTCTTCCTAACACATCCAGGAATAAAATCCAATCGGCGGCCAAAAACGGCAGCGTAGTTGTTAACGGAAAACCGGTCAAATCCAACTACAAGGTAAAACCCGGGGATGAAGTAGCAATCGTTTTGCCTTACCCGGTTCGCGAAATAGAACTTATCCCACAGGATATCCCATTAGACATTGTGTACGAAGACCGCGAATTGATTGTTGTGAACAAGCCTTCGAATATGGTAGTTCACCCGGGGTACGGGAATTATACCGGAACACTGGTCAATGCATTGGTTTATCACTTTGACAATCTGCCTGAACGAAAATCAGATTACTTCGGGAGACCTGGTTTGGTTCATCGGCTGGATAAACACACGACCGGGATCATGGTGGTGGCAAAAACAGAAGATGCATTGACGAACCTGGCAAAGCAGTTTTACGACAGGACTACTGAAAGAAGATACCAGGCTTTGGTTTGGGGAGATGTAGAAGAAGACATGCGTATCGAAGGGAATTTGGGACGCTCTTTACAAAATCGAAAGGTAATGACTGTTTTTCCTGAGGGAGATCACGGCAAACATGCAGTAACACATGTGAAAGTTTTGAAAAGATACGGTCTGGTGACTTTCGTTGAATGTAAACTGGAAACAGGAAGGACCCACCAGATCCGCACGCACCTGAAATGGAAAGGACATCCTTTGTTTCATGACCTGGAATATGGAGGTGATCGAATTGTGAGAGGCACAACACACGATAAGTATAAACAGTTTATTTCTAATTGTTTCGACCTGATCCCCGGACAGGCACTGCATGCTAAATCTTTAGGATTCCAACATCCGGGAACGGGTGAATGGATGCAGTTTGATTCCGATTTGCCGGAAGGATTTCAGGTTTTGCTGAACAAATGGGATAGATATGTTGCCGAGTAAAATCTCACAAAAACGATCTTAGACGTTTTTTTTTCCTTGATAAATAGCGCGTATTCAAAATTTTAATTTAATTTCGGCAATCACGATAACTGAGTAACTATAACTTTAATCCTGTAGTTGGTCTTTTATCACTGTGTTTATATAAAAAAGATTGCACCTTGCTATGAATGTTAAAACGCTTATTTTATCTGGACTTTTAGTTGTTTCTAGCGTGTCTTTCGGACAAGTGAAACAAATCAAAGATGCAAATACTGAGTTTAGAAGTGGAAATTACTGTGAAGCTGCAGAAAAAACGCAGCTAGCTTATTCAAAAATCAAGCGTAAGTCTAAATCAGGGCTTGCATTGAAAGGAGAAATGGCTTATAAAACAGCTGAAAGCTACAGAATGACAGACCAGTTCAAAAATGCTAATGAATGGTATGAAAAAGCTATTCTATTGAAGTACCAGCAAAAAGAACCTCTTGTTTTATTATACAATGCGGATATGCTTCGTCAGATGAGCGAATTGAAAAAAGCTCAGGAGAATTATATGGCATATAAAGCATTGGTTCCGGATGATCCGAGAGCAGATGTAGGGATCGCATCGTGCAAGATGTTTGAAGAGTTTAAAGAAAACAGAACACGTCATACAGTGTCTAACGTAAAAGCCCTGAACAAAGAAGGTTTTGAAATGGCACCAATGTTCGTAGATAAGAAAGAAACGAAGATCGCTTTCGGTACTTCAAGTGACCGCGAAGGTCTTCAGGGAAAAGCGAAAGATCCGTTGACTTGTCAAAAGTATATGGATATTTTCGTTTCCGAATTAGATAAAAAAGGAAACTGGCTGGAACCTAAGCCGATTGTCGGTGATAGTATTAACACAGAAGACAGCGAAGGTACTTTGTGTATCGATGCACGTGGGAAAACAATGTTCTTCACACGTTGTCCAAGTGTAAAAAAGAAAAATCTGGGTTGTGACATCTATATGTCAGAATTAGGTGGTAAAGGATGGGATCGTCCGAAAAAACTTTCTTTGAAACCAAATGACACTTTATCTGTAGGTCACCCATGTGTATCTGACGACGGGAAATTCCTGATCTTTGTTTCCGATATGCCTGGTGGACAAGGTGGACACGATTTGTGGTACACTACTTACGAAAAGAAATCAGACTCATGGTCACTTCCTGTGAATATGGGGCCTGAAGTGAATACAGCAGGAAATGAATTGTTCCCTAGCTTCGCAAGAAACGGAGATTTGATTTATGCTTCTGACGGTCTTCCTGGAATGGGTGCACTGGATATGTTCCGTGCCGAGAAAGTAGGTGACAAAAACCAATGGGAAAAACCAACAAACTACGGTTCTCCTATCAACTCTGAATTTAACGATTACGCAATGGTTGAAGTGGATGACCGTAAAGGTTATTTCACCTCAGAGCGTAAAGGAAACGTTGGTGAGCAATTCAGCCCGGATCTTTGGATGTACGAGTTACCTCCGAATGTGTTCAGCTTGAAGATCAATGTATTTGATTTGACGGATAAAACACGTCAAACAAAGATCGACGGTGTGAAAGTAATTGTTACCGGATCTAATGCAAATGAGAAATGGGAAGGTTTGACTTCAAAAGACGGATCTGTCTACTGGGATAAAAAACCAAACGGAGACCGTTACATTGCTGAAGAATCCGATTACAAAATCATGATTTCAAAAGAAGGTTACTACGAGAACAAGGCGGGTGCTTCCATCTCTACAAAAGGATTGAAATACAACCAGGATTTCGTATTGGATATGGGATTATTCCCGGTGAAAAAGCCAATCCGTCTACCGGAAGTTCGTTATCCTTTGGCAAAATGGGACTTGTTGGTTGACTCTTCTATCAACTCAAAAGATTCCTTGTTATTCGTTTACGACTTGTTAGTAGAGAACCCGGGATTGGTACTTGAATTGAGTTCACATACCGACCCGCGTGGTAACGACGTATATAACCAGGTTCTTTCTGAAAACCGTGCAAAAGCATGTTACAAATTCCTCGTTGAAGAAAAAGGAGTGGATCCGCGTAGAATCATTCCGATAGGAAAGGGAGAGCGTGAACCAAGAACTGTTTACCTATTGGCAGGGAAATACGACGAAAATGAGCCGAAAGATGAAAACGGTGTAATGATTCCCGGAACTCAGGTCATTGTATTGAAAGAAGCATACATGAACCAGTTCAAGAAAACGAACAAGAAGTTGTTTGAACAATTACAGCAGTACAACAGACGTACGGAAGGTAAAGTAGTTACCCTGGAGTTCGACGCAACCAATGCACCTCCTGCAAATCCGGATTACCTGATCTTTAAACCGCTTCCGAAAGCGAGATAAGAAGAAGCATGGCTTCTGATTAGAGATAAACGTTAGTGCAATCAAAAAGTATCGTTCGCGATCATTGAAGCGTAGCTGAAAATAATACTTACTAAAAGCCTTCGTCATTTTGACGAAGGCTTTTTTTGTATTCCGTCCTCTCAATGGAATTTTGTAACTTTGCCCTTTCAATTTTTAGTATGTCAGATATCCGATACAATTTAAGAGGTGTTTCAGCCGGAAAAGAAGAAGTGCATAATGCGATCAAAAAAGTGGATAAAGGCTTGTTCCCAAAAGCATTTTGTAAAATTGTACCTGATTATTTGACGGGAGATGAGGAGTATTGCATCGTTATGCATGCTGATGGCGCAGGTACGAAATCTTCACTTGCTTATATGTATTGGAAAGAGACCGGTGATATTTCCGTTTGGAAAGGAATTGCACAGGATGCACTAATCATGAATATCGATGATTTGTTATGCGTCGGAGCAACCGAGAATATCCTGCTTTCTTCTACGATCGGAAGAAATAAGAACCTGATTACTGGTGAAGTTATTGCTGCCATTATCAACGGAACAGAAGAATTATTAGAAACACTGCGTGAGCAGGGAATCGGAATTTACTCTACGGGCGGTGAAACTGCTGATGTGGGAGATTTGGTTCGAACAATTATTGTGGATTCGACAGTTGTCTGCCGCATGAAACGTTCCGATGTAATTTCCAATCACACTATTCAAAATGGCGACGTGATCGTTGGGTTGGCGTCTTACGGCCAGGCAACTTATGAAACTGCTTATAATGGTGGAATGGGATCAAACGGATTGACTTCTGCACGACACGATGTATTCAACAAGACACTAGCAGCGAAATACCCGGAAAGCTTTGATGCTGCAGTTCCTGCGGATTTGGTTTATTCCGGTTCGAGAAACCTGACGGATGCTGTGGACGGAGTTCCGGTTGATGCTGGGAAATTGGTACTTTCCCCGACCAGGACGTATGCACCCGTTATCAAGGCCATTTTAGACAAATGCCGCTCATCCATTCATGGAATGGTACATTGCTCAGGTGGAGCACAGACAAAAGTGCTTCATTTCGTGGATGACGTTCATGTCATTAAAGATAATCTATTCCCGATCCCGCCATTGTTCAAAATGATCCGGGAAGAGTCCGGCACTGATTGGAAAGAAATGTACAAAGTTTTCAACATGGGACACCGTATGGAAGTTTATCTGCCGGAAAGTGAAGCACAGCAAATCATAGCGATCAGTAAATCATTTGGAATTGATGCACAGATTATCGGCCGGGTAGAAAAAATGGATGGAAAACAAGTGACTGTCCGATCCGAAGTCGGAGAATTTGTTTACAACGGGTAAAAGATTTTCATTACGTAGGGGTAAGTCGCGACTTACCCCTACGTGATTGATATAGAAATTAATATTGAAAGAATAGATGCAAGATTTACTAAGTAAACTGGAAGCAATTCATTTCCGGTTTGTAGAAGTCGGTAAAATGATCACAGACCCCGATATTATTTCGGATATGGATCGTTATGTGAAGCTGAACAAGGAATACCGTGACCTGGAAGAAGTTGACAATGCCTACAAGGCATATAAGAATGTCCTGGACAATTTAAAGAGTTCGAAAGAAATGCTGGAAGTTGAAATCGATCCTGAAATGCGGGAAATGGCAAAGATGGAGATCAATGACCTGGAGCAGAAAAAACCTGAGTTGGAAGAAGAACTTAAAATATTGCTGATCCCGAAAGATCCTGAAGATGATAAGAACGCGATTCTTGAATTACGTGCGGGAACTGGAGGTGACGAAGCTTGTATTTTCGTGGAAGATATATTCAGAATGTATACCATGTATTTCAAGGAAATGGGATGGCAGTACGAGATTGCAAACTCCTCCGAAGCTTCCGGAAAAGGATACAAGGAAATTTCAATGAGTATTGAAGGTGCGGGTATCTATGGGATGCTAAAGTTTGAATCGGGTGTGCACCGGGTGCAGCGTGTCCCGGAAACAGAATCCCAGGGTCGTGTCCATACTTCTGCAATCACAGTGGCGGTTTTGCCCGAAGCAGAAGAAGTGGATTTCGAGCTGGACATGAATGATGTGAGAAAAGATACCTTCAGAGCGTCGGGAGCGGGAGGTCAGCACATCAACAAAACAGAGTCCGCAATTCGTCTAACACACATTCCAACGGGAGTTGTAGTAGAATGCCAGGACGGACGTTCACAACATAAAAACTTAGAGAAGGCAATATCTGTATTGCGTTCCCGTTTATACCAGGCAGAATTGGACCGCGTCCACCAGGAACGTGCGGCTCAACGAAAGACTCTGGTATCGACCGGGGATCGCTCTGCTAAGATCAGAACATACAATTATCCGCAAGGTCGTATTACAGATCATCGAATCAATAAGACGATGTACAACCTGGGAGCTTTCATGAACGGAGATATCCAGGAAATGATTGATGCACTGAAAATGGCAGAGAATGCTGAAAAAATGAAAGGCGAGCTTAACTAGTATAAATGGTTCAAAAAGTTCAAAAGGTTCAAAAGTTTGAACTCCTTGAACTTTTCAACTCTTTGAACAATGAAAAAACGTGCTGTTAACAGTGCGTTTTTTTATGATGATTACCTTTAACCGAATAATGACAACCATTCGCCCTTTTTTTTAACTATATGAAAAGATAAATGCGAATTTTACACCACAACTCAACAATATGAAATCAGGAATACTCCTTTTATTTGTTCTAATCACTGCAATCTCTTTCGGACAGGGAAATGCAACCCTAAGCGGAACCGTTAAAGATCAATCGAAAGGCGAAGAAATTATCGGGGCCATTGTACGCGTAAAAGATCAGAAACTCGGAGCTGTAACAAATGAGTACGGATTTTACTCCTTGACCCTGCCAGCCGGGAAATATACCATCCAGGTTTCTGCTGTCGGATACCTTTTAATGGAACAGGAAATCGACCTCGCTGTATCCCAATCGGTCAATTTTCAATTAAAGACAGAGCAAGACGAAAAAGAATTGGAAGAAGTGGTGGTTTCCTCTGAAAGACCTGATGGAAATGTTCGCGATCCGTTAATGGGAGTGGAGAAAATCGACCCGAAGGAAATTTCCAAGATCCCGGTGATCTTTGGTGAAAAGGATTTGATCAAAACCATGCAGCTGATTCCCGGAGTAAAAAATGCAGGAGAAGGAAGTTCCGGGTTTTACGTTCGCGGCGGCGGGGCTGATCAAAACCTCATTTTGCTGGATGAAGCACCGGTCTATAATGCAAGTCACTTATTAGGATTCTTCTCAACATTCAATTCGGATGCCATCAAAGATGCGATGCTTTACAAAGGAAATCAGCCTTCGAATTATGGGGGAAGACTTTCGTCTGTATTGGACATCAAAATGAACGACGGGAACCAAAAACGCTACAATGTTGGCGGCGGGATCGGTTTGATCTCTTCCAAATTGATTGTAGAAGGACCGATTGCCAAAGATAAAGCGTCATTTTTAATTTCGGGAAGAAGAACTTATGCCGATTTATTCCTGAAATTGTCGGACCGATTCAAAGACAATAAGTTGTTTTTCTATGATTTAAACGCTAAAGTCAACTACCGTATAGGAAAAAAAGACCGTTTGTTCTTGTCCGGATATTTCGGGAGGGATAAGCTAGGTTTAGGAGATGTTTTCGGGATTAATTGGGGGAATGCAACAGGAACCCTGCGCTGGAATCACATCATGAATGAAAAATGGTTCTCCAATACTTCATTTATCTATAGTAAATACGATTACAAGATTTCCATTTCAGGCGGGGATGTGCAGTTTGACATCACTTCCCAGATCCAGGATTTCAATCTAAAGCAGGAGTTCCAGTGGTTTCCGAATAACCGGAATAAAGTAAAGATCGGGTTGAATGTGATCAACCATGGAATTACACCGGGACAGATCGACGCGAATGAAGAATCCGGAATTAATGCCAAGCGTTTAAAACCGACTAATTCCGTAGAGAATGCAGTTTATATCACAAACGATTACACCATTACCGAAAACTTTACCATGAGCTATGGCCTGCGGGGTTCAAACCTGATGGCACTTGCAAGCGGTGATGAAATGTACACATATAACCCGGATGGAACGGTTGCAACCACCGACACATGGACTAAGAATAAATTATTGAAGTCTTATTTCTTTGTGGAACCGAGACTTTCTTTCAGCTGGCAGTATTTGAAAGGACAATCGATTAAAGCTGCGTATGCCCGAAATACTCAAAACATCCACCAGGTTTCCAATTCTACTTCCGGTTCCCCTACGGATGTGTGGCTTTCTTCAAGCCTGAATATAAAACCGGAAATTTCCGACCAGGTAGCTTTGGGCTGGTTTAAGAATTTTCTGGATAACAAATTGGAATTAAGCACAGAGGTGTATTACAAATGGATGCAGAACCAGCTGGACTACAAAAACGGCGCAAATGAACAGGCAAACGAACGCCTGGAGGGAGAATTGCTTTCCGGGATCGGGCGCGCCTATGGGTTGGAGATCATGCTGAAGAAAAAGTCGGGTAAATTTACCGGCTGGGTAGGGTATACACTTTCGCGCACGGAGCGTCAGATAGAGGGAATTAATGACGGAAAATGGTACCTGGCAAAACAAGACAGGCTGCACGATCTCTCTGTCGTTGGTATTTACGAGATTACTCCGAAATGGTCTGTTTCAGCTTTGTTTGTTTTCTACACCGGAAATGCAGTGACGTTCCCTTCCGGGAAATACCAGATCGACGGCCAGACCTATTTTATCTATACCCAGCGAAATGGTTACCGAATGCCGAATTATCACCGCCTGGACCTTGGAGTGACCTGGCTTCGCAAGAACACCAAGAAGTTTGAGAGCAGCTGGAATTTCTCAATCTACAACGCATACGCGCGTGAAAATGCTTATTCGATCACATTCCGTGAAAACAAGGATGATCCGTCTAAGACCGAAGCGGTCCAGACAACTTTGTTCCGAATAGTTCCGGCAATTACGTACAATTTTAAATTTAAGTAATACAACAAAGATGAAATTGATAATTACAGCCCTGGTTTCTTTTGCTTTTATCCTCGTATTTTCAAGTTGTGAAAAAGTCATTGATATCGATTTGAATGATACCGAACAGAAAGTGGTGATTGAAGGATTCATTTTAAGAGGTGATACGGTTCAGCGCATTCGCGTTACCAAAACACAGAACTTTGATGAGAACACGCCTCCTCCGACCGTTGACAATGCATCGATAACAGTGATCGATAATTTGGGGAATGCAGGAACCTTTACTTCAGTTGGGAACGGATGGTACGAATTGACCAATTATCCCGGAATTGAAGGCCGAACATATACATTAACAACCGTTGTGGAAGGAACTTCTTACACGGGAAGCAGCACCATGCCTGCATTTCAGCCTTTCCAGGAATTGTATCCAGTAATTTATACCTTTGGAACAGATACGCTCTATTCAATTGTTCCGGCACATTTTGATGAGCAGGGAGTTGCCAATTACTACCAGTTCCATGTTTATGTGAATGGAAAAAGGGAAAAAGGTATTTTCATCCAGAACGATCAGTTCACAGACGGCAACCTGGTGGTTGAACCTTTGTTTGTCCCGGAATTGAAAGTAGGCGATACGGTTCGCGTGGATATGTTCGGTATTGATAAACCGGTCCANNTTTCTCTGCCAGGACTTTTGATACGCGGACGGCAGTTGTTCAGTAAGAAAAGGAGCAAAAGTTAATTGAAAACAGCTTCTTTTTTAGAAGCTCACACCGCCAAAACATTCCTTGATTTTAAGCTGATCGAAAACTAGTTATTTTATTAAATGATACTTCTTATCTTTGCACGCTTAAAACTAATGGATGAAAAGACAGGAATTGATTCGGCAAATTCGCGAAAAGAGATCGTTTTTATGTGTCGGTTTAGACACCGACCTGGATAAAATCCCTGCGCACTTGCTGCAGACAGAAGATCCGGTTTTTGAATTCAATAAAGCAATCATCGATGCTACCCGGGATTTATGTGTGGCCTACAAACCCAATATTGCGTTTTATGAAGCATTGGGACCGAAAGGCTGGGAGTCATTGAAAAAAACCATTGATTACATCCCGGATCATTGTATGACCATTGCGGATGCTAAGCGCGGGGATATCGGGAATACATCTACCTATTATGCAAAGACCTTTTTCGAATACCTGGATTGTGATGCGGTAACCGTTGCGCCCTATATGGGAGAAGATTCGGTAACTCCTTTCCAGGAATTTGAGAATAAGTGGGTAATCCTGCTGGCATTGACCTCCAATAAAGGTGCTTTGGATTTTCAGTTTACAACCGATGCATCCGGTGAGGAATTGTATAAGAAAGTCTTGAAAAAGAGTTCCAAATGGGGTTCTGAAAATAACCTGATGTATGTAGTCGGAGCAACGCGTGCGGAAGGAATCGCTGAAGTGCGTAAAATTGTTCCGAATCACTTTTTCCTGGTTCCCGGAGTAGGAGCTCAGGGTGGAAGCCTGGAAGATGTTGCTAAATATGGCTGGAATGATGACTGTGGTTTATTGGTCAATGCGTCCAGATCAATTATTTATGCATCAAACACTCCTGATTTTGCGTCTGAAGCACGTAAAGAAGCTCAGAAACTACAGGCGGAGATGGCCCGGATTTTGACAGCAAAGAATTTCTAAAAACGGAATTTTCATGGTTGATTACGTAGAAAAACTCATCATTTTTATCAGTACACCGATTTACGTGTTCCTGATCCTTGGTGAAATTATTCTTAGTAATTGGCACAATAGAAAACTTTATAGCGTAGGCGACACGATCCAGAACCTTTACCTGATGATCGCAAATATGGGAGTCGACGTACTGATGCGCGGAATAACTCTGTTTTTTCTCCTTTTCTTCTTTAATTACCGCCTCATCAACTGGGAAACACTTTCCTGGCTCTATTGGGGACTGCTTTTCTTAGCGGAGGATTTTATTTTTTACTGGATTCATCGTATCGACCATGTTGTGCGCTTCTTTTGGGCAATCCACGTGACACACCATTCTTCGGATAAATACAATTTGACAACCGGGTTCCGTTCTTCGGTTTTTCAGCCTGTTTACCGATTTATCTGGTTTATTCCCCTGGTGTTTTTGGGTTTTGAGCCGTTTGATATTTTTATCATGTATTCGATTACTCAAACATATGGAATTTTGGTACACACCAAAATGGTCAATAAGCTGGGGATCCTGGAGTCTTTTTTGGTAACACCTTCACACCACCGGGTTCACCATGCTTCCAATGTGGAATACCTAGATAAGAACATGGGAATGATCCTGATTGTTTGGGATAAGCTTTTCGGGACTTTCCAGGCTGAAATTGATGATCTTCCGATTGAATTCGGTCTGTATGGAAAGAAAATAGACAACAACCCGGCAAATGTGATTTTCCACGAATGGGTTTCGATCTTCCAGGATGTACGAAAAGTAAAAGGATTCAGGAATAAATGGCTTTACATCCTAAAACCTCCGGGGTGGAGTCATGACGGCAGCACCATGACATCGGAACAATTGCGAAATCATATCAAACAAGCTGAAAAAGAATAGCATGGAACAAGAAAAAAAGGAACTGGCCGAAGTGATTCGTGCCTACCATCAAAAGGGCTGGTCGCCGGCAACTTCTACCAACTATTCTTTCCGATTGGCAGAACGGCCGGATGTAATTATTGTTTCCCGTTCGGGAATCGATAAATCCCGTTTCTACGAGGCAGATTTTATGGAGGTAGACCTGCAGGGAAAGGCGCTTCCTGCATATGAGGGGATTCGTCCGTCGGCAGAAACACTGATCCATTGCAAATTGTACCGGTTATTTCCGGAAATGATGTGTATTGTTCACAGCCATTCCGTGTATTCGGTTCTGCAGTCCATGAAGAATAAACAATCCGTTGAATTGAGCGGTTATGAAGTACTGAAAGGTTTTGAAGGAATAAAAACCCATGAAATTACTGTTCAGGTCCCTGTTTTTGATAATACACAGGACATGCCGGCATTTGCAGCTGTTTTGGAAAAAGAGAAAAACAGGCTGACCGTTCCTGCATTCATTATGCGTCAGCATGGAACATACGCCTGGGGCAGAAACCTCTTTGAAGCAAAACGACACCTGGAAACAGCGGAATATTTGTTCGAAGTAGATTGGAAATTTTCCAATTAAGTAAAAATCACCCAACTATCGTATTGAAATACTCGTTGAGAATTGATATCAGGGATATCAATTTAAGAATTGACCGAAATATCAGCTAAATATGAAATTACTTTTTACACTTATCGCTGCATTATCAACCGGATTATTCGCATTCGGACAAACATTTTCACCTCAAAACAGCGGGGTTTCTTCGCAGTTGAATGGAATTGACTTTTCATCTCCTTCCGTTGGAATGGTTGTAGGAAACGGAGGTGTGATCCGTAAAACTATGGATGCGGGTTTACACTGGACCGGTTCGAATTCAGGGACACAATACGACCTGAACGGAATTGCCTATTTGAACGGATCAACCTATATTGCTGTGGGTGAGAACGGGACCATTCTCAAGACTACCAATGCAGGAACTAGTTGGACAACGGTCAATTCCGGAACCAGCAATGATCTGACCGGAATTTTCGTCAATGGACTGAATATTTATGTTACCGGTGTAAACGGAACAATTTTGGTTTCTACTAACTCCGGAAATGCGTGGACACCAACCAATACAGGAATTTCTTTTAAACTGAACAAGATCTTTTTTGTTTCAGACCTGGTTGGCTACGCGGTTGGAGATGGCGGTACGATCCTGAAAACAGTAAATGCCGGACAAGCCTGGAATTTTCAAGCCAGCGGTACCATCACGCATTCCCTGACAGACATTTACTTTACAGATGCAAGTACCGGAGTTGCTGTGGGAGGAATTACGGGTTCGAATGAGGCAATTATTCTTCGTACAACAAATGCAGGTTCTGTTTGGACGTCAGATGACATTACCGGAGTCGTTTTAAGCGGAGTAACTTTCTACCCGGATAATTCGGTGGGTTACGCAGTTGGCGGAAGTTATTCCGGAAACACGAGTATCATTTACAAAACAACTGGTCAGGGGGCTTCCTGGCTGCCGGTTGTTTCCAGTTCTTCCCGTCAATTAGCGGTCTGCTTCCCTGATAACGGAATCGGCTATACCTGCGGATTGAACGGAACGATCCTGCGTTTGGCTTCAAATACTTTGGAATTTACTGAAAATGACGAGGCAGTTATCCAAATCAGCCCGAATCCCGGAACCGGAATGTTCTATGTTTCTGCTGAATTGACTGGTGACTTTTCGATCGAAGTTCTTTCTGCAAACGGACAGCGCATTGCTGTAATAGAAAATGAAAATTCGATCGATTTGACAGCTTCCCCACGAGGAATTTACATAGCTGTCATTCGTTCAAGGAATTCTGTAGTCACAAGAAAATTGGTGAAGGAATAGAAGCCATATTAAGATGATTAATCTATTTTGATAGTATCATATGATATTATCAAATCTCTTCCAATACTGAATTCCCCTTCGATTGATCTCCGGAAGTCCACTGCCAGGTTTCGTGAAGACGGATTCTGCCGTTGGGTAAAACTTCCGGTTTGGATTGACAAATTCCGGTCATCAATTCGCCTTTTCCGTTGACCTGATGGTAGCGCATATCAATATTGCCAGCTTCATCTACTAACCCGATTAACTGCCCGGATTTAATTTGTCCGCCCGAATACGAGCAGGAAAGAATGTTCCCTTCCTGCTTATAATGAAAAATTGTTTCTTCCGATGTTTCCCCGTTTGGAGTGTTGCTGACCGGACGGAATTTTTTATTGTTGTAATTCATGAAATGTGAAAAGTTAAAAATGAATGGTTTCACCAGGTTTTGCAGCTTTAATCTTTTCTATGATTTCCTCACCGTGTACTAATGAACGACATGGAACAATAATTTTATTAGGTGGATTTTTGATATCGTTCATTACAGCCCAATTCCCTGCCAACATTTTTTGGATTTTTAAAGTTCCGATGATTTTAGGTCTGATGATCTGCATATGTCTTCTTTTAGCGGAGTATTAAAGGTAGAAAGAATACTTAACCCTTTTTATGAAAAGTAATTTTGTATTTCAAAACGGTTTCGCTTAAATTAGTACCCGGGTAAATAATTTTATCAATGAGTAAGGAAGTTACACGTAGAAATTTCGTTCAGCGCCTCTCTGCAGCCTCTGCCGGACTTTTTGCTCTGCCCTGGCTGGCAAGCGGAAAAGGATCGTCTGAACCACAAATAGAAAAGAATATGAATGCAGTAAAACGCTTTTTCCCTTTGGGATTCCAATGGGAAACACAGGATCCGTTCCTGTTTTGTGTGCATCACGAAGACCAGTTCCCGAAAGGAAATGAACAAATGGGGCCGGATCCGGAATATTTTAAGGGCCGTCACATGGGAGATGATTTTATCATCAAAGATGGTTTCCGGATGTATCACGGGAAGAAAGTTCCAGGGTTTCCGGGGCATCCGCACCGCGGGTTTGAGACCATCACGGTAGTGCGCCGCGGATTGGTAGATCATGCCGATTCATTGGGAGCGGCCGGTCGTTACGGAAACGGTGATGTGCAGTGGATGACAGCCGGAAAAGGAGTGCAGCATTCGGAAATGTTCCCCTTGATGTCACAGTCTGAAGAGAACCCGCTGGAATTATTCCAGGTGTGGCTGAACTTACCGAAGAAGAATAAAATGGTGGAACCTCACTTCAAAATGCTGTGGCGCGAAAGTATCCCGAATTTGAAATTGGATCACGGAAAGGTGTTGGTAGAATTGATCGCCGGAAATTGGGGAGAAGACAAAGCAATGAGTCCGCCGCCTGATTCCTGGGCATTCCCGGCTGAAAATGAAGTATTGATCGTCAATATCAAAATGGAGCCTCATGCGAAAATAACATTACCGAAGGCTTCCGCAGATGTGAATCGGAGTCTGTTTTTCTACGAGGGAGATCAGCTGTCGATCAATGAGGAGAGCTTTGAATCCTATTCCGGATTTTTCCTGGATCCTTCTGTTGAAACAACATTAAGTTCGAATGATACACCGGTAAGTTTATTCCTGCTCCAGGGAAAACCCATCAATGAACAAGTGATGCAGTACGGTCCGTTTGTGATGAATACCAAAGAAGAGATCAAGCAGGCATTCGATGATTATCATCAGACACAATTTGGCGGATGGCCTTGGTCTAGATACGATCAGGTTCATGATCGCAGCAAAAGTCGTTTTGCATTACATGCTGACGGCAGAGAAGAAATAAAGGATGTTTAGAGTAGTGGCGCGATTAATCGCGCCACTACTGTGATTATTTACCCGAACTATTCAGCAAATTCATAATCTCATCCAATTTCGGAGAAAGAATGATCTCTGTTCGTCGGTTTTTGGCTTTTCCTTCTGCGGTGTCATTCGATGCTTTCGGAAAATACTCACCACGACCTGAAGCTGTCATACGGGTTGCAGCAACACCATATTTTTCATTCAGCATACGTGTAATGGAAGTTGCACGGGCTACACTCAAATCCCAGTTGTCTTTGTATACAGCGGTTTTGATCGGAACATTGTCAGTATGGCCTTCTACCAAAATCTGTATATCCGGGTTTTTGTTCAATACATCAGCCAATACTTTCAAAGCTTCAACACCTTTTGGTTCTACTGCATTGGAACCCGATTTGAACAACAGTTTATCCGACATGGACACGTAGACTTTTCCGTCGCGGATTTCCATGGTCAATTCATCCGAGTTAAATCCGACCAATGCATCCCGCAAAGTCTGATTCAGTTTTTTGGTCATTTCATCCTGACGTGCAATAATTGCCTGCATTTCACGAAGCATGCGCTCTTTCTCCAGGAGGTCCTTGTTCTTGTTCTGAAGATCTCTTTCCTTTTGGCTCAACTCTGCAGACTGGTTCTCGTTGATGTTTTCCTGTCCGGAAAGTTTCATTTGAAGATTTTTGTTGTCAGAAACAAGTCGCTCGTTGACCGCTTTTTGGTCAGCAAGGGAAGTACATAAAGAATCTCGTTCTGACACCACTGCCTGAAGTCTTTTACCGCCTTTCTTTTTCTCCGGAATAGGGTCACCACATTTATAAATTGGCTTACAAGAAGATACCGCCAGCATTCCAACAGCCAGCAGGCCCATTAGAATGGATTTGTTGAATACTTTCATAATTTTTCTTTTATAATTGGTCTATTAAAGAAAGGGAATTCGAAAAAATCGATCCGAATAATTAGGTTTTTTTAGGATTGTTTGGGTTTAATTGGGAAATGAAGATGCAACCTGTCAAAAAGCTTCTCCAATGTAAATGTAAACTCCCTGACCTTCCCTGGTGAACGCTACATCGAGCCTAACCCACACATCTTTTTTGCGGAATAAAAGAAAACGTACCCGGCACCACCCGCAACAAGCAAATGATTGGATTCGACCGAAGCAAAAGTATTGTAAACGAAACCTGTTCCTGCAAAAACAGAAGCTCCCCAGCGCTTCGCGAAAGAGAAGGGAAGCATGCGGTATTCCACTTGAGTGGCAATTAAATTCCGGTCGCGGAATCGTCCCAGGTAATAACCGCGCATGATACTTTCACCACCCAGCAAAGCCAACTGATTAAACGGTGGATTCCCAAAGCTGAATTGCCCGACAGCGTGAATGGCCAGCACATTTCGTTTCCGGATTGGGTGAAACCAACGGATGTCGGTAAACATGGAAGAAAACTCGTATTTGCTTCCGAATTGAGGCCCGTAATACAAAAAAGCGAGCTCTGAGAAAAATCCATGCCTTACGTTCAGTACATTGTGCCGGTTGTCATACAAAATTCCGAAACCTGTTCCCAGATTAGTAGAACCTTCATGCCCCAGAGGCTTTTCGTAATAATTTGAAGTGTCGTAATCATTGAAACGAACTTTTCCAAGATGCTGCAGATCAAATTCTAATCCGCCGTAAAAGTTCCCGTGAATTTTATGCAGAAATCTTTCCTTGAGCTGGAATTGGAAAGCTTCCACCTTGGAAAGTTTGATATTCGGAGCTTCGGCACCAATTCCGTAAAATGTCAGCGGGAAACTCTGGAATTTCATTTTTCCCAAGAAAAACCACTTGTTTTTGTCGGAATAAATAGCATGCTCTATAATGCCTCCGAACTGATTTTGAAAAGTATAGAAGGCAAACCCGTTGATTTCACTCAGGCGGTTATTGGTGTCGCCTTTTGCGTAGCGTACGTAAAGTGCACTAACCCCCAATTCCAAACTCGTTTCCGGGGAATAGGCTACTGTCGGATAAGCCAGGAATTGAGGCCTCTCTTTGGGCATGGTATCAAAAAAGATCCGCTTGAAATAACGGACGCCGAAGAATTCCTTTTTTTGGGCGATGCTTTCCGTGCTGCAAAAAAATGCAAGTAAAATAAGAACGAAGGAATAGTTGAATCGAAGAAGCACCGGTTAAAAATAAGCAGTCTAAATTGCTACAAATGTAATACCAAAAGTGTTAAGCTCATTTTTATAATAGAAATTCAACGAATTCGCGATTCGCAATTTGCAATTCACTAATTTTGTTGTATGGCAGTTTTATCTATTCCCGATTTGAATATCACGGAGCGTGATCCGCAGAAAATCCGCGAATTTATGAATGCCCGCGGGATCTTTTTTGATCAGTGGCAGGCAGATGTAGTGTTTGAAGACAGCGCCAACCAGGAAGAAATCCTGAAGGCTTATGAATCAAGCTTGAGTCCTTTTATGGAAGCCGGTGGTTACCAGACGGCAGATGTCATTACCATTAATAAACTGACTGAAAATTACGAAG
>DJFP01000011.1 GCA_002432565.1 Flavobacteriales bacterium UBA5869 | reverse complement strand
GGCGCAACCATGATGAAACGTTTCTTCGTGAATTCGGTGACACGCGATACGGAATACGATCTGACACGAGGGATCAAGGGGTCCAAACTCTTGTACTTCTCGGTTCACCCGAACGGAGAACGCGAAGTAGTTACGGTAATGCTTCGTCCGCGTCCGCATTTGAAACGCTTGCGCTGGGATGTGGATTTGGGCGATTTGTTGATCAAAGGCCGTCAATCTGCCGGAAATCGGGTTACAAAGGAAATTGTTCAGAAGATTACCCAGAAAGAAGTCGGAGGATCGACACTTGCTGCGCGTAAGATTTGGTACGATACGGTCGTTGGCCGATTGAACGACGAGGGAAGAGGTAAGTTCCTGGGATCTTTCAAAGGAGAAGACCGCATTCTGACGCTTTATAAAAATGGCGATTACCGTTTGTCTACCTTTGATTTGGCTACACACTTCGATGAAGATATGATCCACATTGAGAAATGGGTTCCTGACAGACCGATTTCAGCGGTTTACTACGACGGAGATAAAGATCTTCACTACGTGAAACGCTTTACCTGTGAAGTCACTTCTGATAAACGGGTTTCCTACATATCGGAATCAGAGGGATCGTACCTGGATTGTGTTTCTACGGCATACAGACCGGTTGTTAGGATCGTTTACAACAAGTTGTTGAAAGAAACGAAGAACCTTCCGGACAATGAGGTTGCTTTGGCAGATTTCATTGATGTGAAGGGAATGAAAGCACAAGGGAATCAGCTGACTAAATTGAAAGTCAAAGAGGTGGTGCTTACACATGAAATTGAAGGATCGGAACCATGGCCGGATGACGAGCCACTGGAATTGGAAATCGATAATGAATCCGAAGAAGCAGATACAGATGTTCCGGATCCGGAAGGAGGAGATGATAATCCGACAATTGAATGGGATCTGACGAAAGGGTCCGATGATCCGGATGACCAACCGACATTGTTTTAAAACACATTTTTTGTAGGAACGCGAAGCATCGCGTCTCTACTTTTTTATGACATCAACAAGTATTATACTTTTCGGTATAATACCATAAGGTATAAAATGGTTCGTGAATTTCTACCGAAAAGTATTATACTTTTTGGTAGAAAAACTGTATATTTAAGTATGCAGGAAATTTATTCTCCATTCATTTTTGGGAATACGGTAAGTACGGAAGGTTATACCAACAGGGAAGATGAAGCTTTTCGTTTGAAGCAGAATCTGTTGGGTGGAATCAATACCATTCTGATCTCACCGCGCCGGTGGGGAAAATCATCCCTGGTAGAACGCGTTTTAATCGATATCAATAAATCGAACAAGAAGTGTAGAACCGTTCTCCTCGATTTGTTTACAGTGAACAATGAAGTAGAATTTTTCGAACTGTTTACCCGCGAAGTAATCAAAGCTACTTCAACCAAATGGGAAGATTGGGTGCGTGACACGAAAAGCTTTTTATCACACCTGGTCCCAACGGTGCATGTAGGAGTAAATCCGCACCTGGATTTCACCGTTAAGTACGAACACGAAAAAGTGCGGGAATTTGCAGATGAAATTCTGAATCTCCCGGAGCGCATAGCAAAAGAGAAAGGGATACGGATGATTATCTGCCTGGATGAATTCCAGAACCTGACAGACCTGGTGGAATACGAGCCGCTGGAAAAGAAAATGCGGGCAATCTGGCAGCGCCAGAAGTTGGTTTCCTATTGTTTATTCGGAAGTAAGCGCCACATGCTGGAAGCTATTTTCAACAATCCTTCCAAACCCTTTTACCGTTTTGGTGATCTGATGCTCCTGCCTAAAATCTCAGAAGAGCCCTGGGTAAAATTCATTCAGTCGAGTTTCCGGAAAACCGGTAAGTCGATTGGGAAAGATATTGCGGTAACAATTCCCCGCCTGATGAAAAATCATTCCTGGTATGTACAGCAGCTTTCACATTATGTCTGGAATCACAGCCGGGCAGGAGGAGCTATAGATAAGCAAATTATCCAAAATGCTTTGTCGGAATTGATCTTTGCCAATCAGCCTCTGTACCAGCGTGAAATCGAGGGAATGAGCACCACGCAGATTAATTTGCTGAAAGCCATTTATCAGCGGGAAAAACAACTCACCGCATCAGCAGTTATGAAGAATTACGCACTGGGAACCCCGCGAAATGTTTCCAAGAACAGATCTATCCTGGAAGGACGGGATATGATTATCAAAGATGAAACCGGAATCTATGAATTCCTCGATCCGGCTTTTGAATTATGGTTCGGGAAACAATATTTTCAGGTGTCATGGAATGTCCATAAATAGTGAGTATAGAATTATAAATATACTTACTGATTGATCTGGATTATCTCAATTCCAATGTAATTTCCTCCAAATTCCTTTACCTGAAGCCTCAGATCTTTAATAATAGGAAGTAAATGCTCCGGAGAAGCAGAGTCATTCCGGATAACCAATAACTGGTCAAACGATCTATAATCTGTCATAAAACCTTTTGAATTAACGTATGCGACAAATTTCACCTTACTCTCGAAACTCTCCATTCTAAAAACATGCGTGATTTCTCTCGATGGAGTTAATGGATCACCACCCTCTTTCAGTGATTCGTACATTCTTTTCATGTACAATTCTTCATAGCTAAGGTTTTTTGGAACAAGGTGCTTTTTGTAATAATCCCAGTTGTTGCTTTTTTCTACGGTTGTTTTAATTTTCCACTCCCGGTAAGGATTTTGCTCACTAAGAAGTCTGATTTCCTTGATGATATCAGAGGTGTCTTTTAGATAGATGTATAGCTTCTGCTGACAATTTATTCTTTCAGAACCTACAACAACTCCCCTGGGTTTTATTTCAAGATGTTCTTTTAAAGCATATTTAAACTGATCCTGATTTTTGTTTTGGTCCACACCAGGCAGTGTTTTTGGATCGCACCCAGGAACGGAGATCTCAACAATTAACAAAGTTGACAGCTCTTTTAGATAGGGAATATCCTCCATAAATTCAATATCAAGAGACACCGAAATGGAATCTTTCTGATAATCTGCCCAACAGCTATTCATGGCATAACCGTTTTGCGACCAGATGTTTTGGAAAATACCGGTAAGAATGAATAGGTGTACTAAAATCAGGTTTTTCATCAAGAAACTGATTTTATTTCTCTACCTGCAGCTGAAGGGAACATTTCTTCCCCAAACGCTTCATATGTCTGAAATGAGAAGCCAGTGCCTGTCCGGTTGTCGGATAAGAATAATAATTAACCCCAAATTCTTCACAAGTCTTAGCTACGATCCTCTGGATGGCCGGATAATGAACATGTGAAATTCGCGGAAATAAATGGTGTTCCACCTGGTAGTTCAATCCACCCACAAACCAACTCACAACTTTATTGTCAACAGCAAAATCACTGGTTGTTGCTAATTGGTGAACCGCCCATTCATTCTCTAAAACTAATTCTTTGGAATGGCAGTGCTCAAACTCCACATTTTCAACTACATGGGCCAATTGGAAGACAAAAGACATTGTTAAACCAAGCATCATGTGCATCAGGGTAAATCCGAGAATTGTCCATCCGATTCCCCAAACAAATGAAGGAAGTACCAGGTATAGACCAAAGTAAACAATACGTGTTACCCAGAACATCACATGGTCGAAAGGCTTCATTTTACCCACCTCTACACTAAAACGCGAACCCAGGATATAATCTTCGAAATCTTTTACCAAAACCCAGTAAATCGTAGAAATACTGTATAAAAATGGTAAATAAATGTGCTGGAAGCGGTGTGCTTTATAACGGGGTTGGGACTCACTCATTCTCAAAAACGGAGTTTTAGCAATGTCGTCATCAATTCCATCGATATTCGTATAAGTATGGTGGACCAGGTTATGCTTCTGTCTCCACATAAAAGCATCGCTTCCCAGTGCATTCATCGACAAGCCGAAGAAATAATTGACAGACTTCTTTTTGGAAAAAGATTCGTGACATGCATCGTGCATGATGTTGAAGCCGACCAAAGCCTGTACAAATCCCAATAATCCGGATAAGATCAATGCCAGGTATCCCGGAACGGGAAGCAGCAAAATCGTACAATAGATCGCGATATAAGTAATAATAATGATAAACGCTTTCACGTATAATTTCCAGTTTCCTGAAGTTTCCAATTGATTTTCGCTAAAATAAATTTCAACAGATTTCCTCAAAGTAGCGAAAAACTCACCTTGAGGTTTGGAAAATTGAACTTTTTTCAAATGGCACATTATTAAATTCAATGCAAAGTTACGAAATAAAAGCGTTCGATCCTGAGAAAGTGATTGATAGGGGAACGATGTTACACCCATTTGCATTCTCCTTCGGCTCTTCATCTTGCCTGATGAAGCCTCGGTCTTCGGAACATGCTTCCTTCTTCTCTTTTTTTAACATGAATATTTGCTTATCTTTGTTGTTCCCGGGATGATTTCTCTCCTGCGACTGCAAATGAGGAAAGGATGATTGCTCTCCGTGACGAGTGATAGCAGCTTTAAAAAAAGATATTATGGTAACACTAGACAGATTGTCATCGGAAGAATTGATGCAGTTGGAAGATCGTTACGGAGCGCATAATTACCATCCGCTTCCGGTCGTTCTTGCTAAAGGAGAAGGAGTTTATGTTTGGGATGTTGAAGGAAAAAAGTATTTCGACTTCCTTTCTGCTTATTCGGCAGTAAACCAGGGGCATTGTCACCCTAAGATTGTAAAAGCTTTGACAGACCAGGCACAAACATTAACGCTTACGTCACGTGCTTTTTACAACGATACTCTGGGAGTTTATGAGAAATTCGTGACTGAATACTTTGGTTTTGATAAAGTACTTCCGATGAATACCGGTGCCGAAGCGGTGGAAACTGCTATCAAAATAGCACGTAAATGGGGGTACGAAAAGAAAGGTGTTGCTGAAAACCAGGCGCAGATTATTGTTTGTGAACAAAACTTCCACGGTAGAACAACTACCATTGTTTCTTTCTCAAGCGATCCGGATGCAAGTACGAACTTCGGTCCGTTTACTCCCGGGTTTATCCGTATTCCTTACAACGACCTGGATGCATTGGCAGAAGCTGCAAAGCAGCCAAATGTGATCGGGTTCCTGGTAGAGCCTATACAGGGAGAAGCCGGGGTATATGTTCCGAATGATGGCTATTTAGCCGGAGCAAAAGAAATTTGTTCGAAGAATAATATCCTCTTTATGGCAGATGAGGTGCAGACAGGAATTGCACGTACAGGTAAATTACTGGCAGTTGATCATGAAAATGTGAAACCCGACATCCTGATCCTTGGAAAAGCAATCTCCGGCGGAGTTTACCCGGTTTCTGCTGTTTTTGCAAATGACGATATCATGATGGTAATCAAGCCCGGTCAGCACGGATCTACTTTCGGAGGAAACCCGCTGGCAGCTAAAGTTGCGATTGCGGCTTTGGAAGTTGTGACAGAGGAGAAACTGGCTGAGAATGCAGAGCGTCTTGGAAAGCTATTCCGTAAAGAAATGGAACGCATCATTACACAAACAGACCTGATCGTGAAAGTACGCGGAAAAGGACTGTTGAATGCAATTATCGTAAACGATACGGAACAAAGTAAAACTGCCTGGAACCTGTGTGTTGAATTGAAAAACAACGGATTGCTGGCAAAACCAACTCACGGGAACATTATCCGTTTTGCACCGCCATTGGTGATGACTGAAGAACAGTTGATGGAATGTGTTGCCATCATCGAAAAAACAGTTTTGAACTTCAAAAAATAAGGGATAAATATTCTGCGTTCTGTCAATCTTAGCGGTTTAATTTTTTACTGCTAAGAAGCAAAGGACGCAAAGTTTGAAATAATTGCAAAAGTCCTTCTCGTTTAAACCGGGAAGGATTTTTTATTTTCCCGAACAGCGGTCATCCATCCAATTCCGGATATCTTCGAAAACCTGTTCTCTAACAACTTCATTCAGGATCTCATGCCTCATTTTAGGATACAAAAGCAATTGGATGTTTGAAAAGCCATCTTCTTTCATGTTCTTTACTGTTTTCGTAACTCCTTTCCCAAAATTCCCGATAGGGTCCTCGGCGCCGCTTACAAACAGGAATGGAAAATCCCTGGAGATTTTATCTGCCCAGTCGTTTCCGGTTGATCGGATGTTTAGGGTCAGTAAAGTGTGAAAGCCGTTATGTGTAAACGGGATTCCACAAAGTTCATCCTGAACGAATGCCAGTTGATTGGCTTTATTGACACTCAGCCATCGGGTTTCCGAAGTTTCGTTTTTGAAACGTTTATTATTCAGATTATTGAAAAAACGGTTCAGTTTTTTGCTTCTTTTTTGCGGTGCCAGGCTGTTCAGGATCGAAAACACAAACCGTGCTACCGGAGCAATGAATTCCTTTCCCCCGGTTCCTATAAGAATGGCTCCGTCAAATTGGTCATGAGCCTGTTGAAGCAAACACCGGGTGATAAATGATCCCATGGAATGTCCAAGAACAAAACGGGGAACGTTTGGAAAGCCTTTTTCCAATAGTCCGGCCATTTTTTCCGCATCATCTACTACACGTTTTGCTGCTTTTGTGGCATGGAAATAGCCGTGGTCGGATTCAAGTACAGCTGTTTTTCCATGCCCGGCATGATCATAAGTAAGCACAGCATATCCGTTTGCGGCAAGAAATTGTGCAAATTCAGTATAACGACCACTGTGTTCCTGCATTCCGTGTAAGATCAGGATAGTAGCTTTGACCGGTTTTTCTTCCGGCTGGAAAATGGTGTAAAAAATCGCCTGTTCAGTTCCTGAATTGGTCAATTTATCCGTGAAGTTACTTGCTTGTATAATCATCTGACAGCTGTTTAAATGACTAGAATCCCCTGAAATTTAAATTTAAGATAGTTATAAGATCTTTTAAGAATACAGAAGGCACAATAAAATGATTGCCGGTTCTAAAAAATAGTAGAAATTACAGGGAATTTTTGGGAGTCTGATTATCTTCGGCAAAAAATACCTATATGCTATTGATCATTATTTTGGTTGCCGTAATCATCCTCGTCCCGCTGATTGCTGTGATTGTTATTAAGAACGGACTTATTGCCAAAGAAAACCAGGTTGAAAATGCATTTGCATCCGTAGACGTAATGTTGAAAAAACGCTTTGATCTAATTCCGCAGTTGACTTCTTGTGTAAGTGGTTATATGACTCATGAAAAAGAGTTGTTGGAAAAATTAACTGCTCTTCGATCAGGTTCCCGCGATACGGAAGCACTGGCATTGGGAAATCAGGAGCTGCAAAACCAGTTCAGTCAGTTTTTGATCAAAGCAGAAGCATACCCGGATTTAAAGGCAAGTGAACAGTTTATGATGCTTCAGAGAAGTATGAACGAAATGGAAGAACAATTGGCGGCTTCCCGAAGAACATATAACATGTCCATTGAGATCTTTAATAATGCGGTCCTTCAGTTTCCTTCGTCTGTTATTGCAAAGCGAAACAACATGGAAAAGAAAGAATACCTGAAATTCAACGATTAAGCGATGGAAATCAATTTTGCACAACTTCAGGCAGATCTGATTGCCGGAGATTTGGGAGTTCTGGAAGCAGAAAGAAAGGCATATGTGAAGCGATTTTGGATTGGTTTCTTCATTTGTTTCGGGCTGGTAGCGGCGATTCTTATTGCATGGCTTGCTTCGGGGCCCCGAAATTTTATTCCTTTTGTCATCGCGGCAGGTATCGTACTGATCGTTTCGCTGGTAGTAATGATCATTAAGCACCAGCGTTTTTATAAAGATTTTAAAACCAGGTTCAAAGGAAGAGTGATACCGGCGGTAGTAAAATTTGTGGATGAAAGATTGGAATACGATCCGCATAGAAGCCTGATGGCTCAATATGGTGAAAGCAGAATTTTCACGCAGCGCGTAGACCGCTATAAAGCAGAAGATACTATTTCCGGAAAATTTGACGCAACCGACTTTTCTTTCGGGGAGATCCATACGGAATACAAAACAGTATCTACCGATAGTAAGGGAAATCGCCAGGAACATTGGCACACGATCTTTAAAGGAATGTTGTTTGTGAGTGACTTTCACAAGAATTTCCACGGAGAAACCATGATCGACGTCGATACGATGGAACGTTACCTGGGAAAACTGGGGCGTAAATTCCAGCAATGGAATCCAAGCAGGCCGGGGAATCTGGTAAAATTGGAAAACCCGGAATTCGAGAAAAAATTTGCCGTTTACAGCACCGATGAGCAGGAGTGCCGTTATATATTGACACCTTCGATGATGGAAAGACTGCTGGATATGACCAAACGGATTAATTTCAAAGTAGCGATTTCTTTCCGGAACAACCAGGTCTACATCGCAGTCTTTAACAATATGGATTTGTTCGAACCGTCCGTTTTTGGTTCTCTTTTGAAGGAAGAAGATTATCGGATCATCATTAATATGATGAACTTGATGACCGGTATTATCGAAGACTTAAACCTCAACACGCGCATCTGGACAAGAGAATAATCGATTTAGTAAAGGATTTCCAAAGCATTCCCCTTCGGAGGGGGACTGAGGGGGAGGAATTTATCTGCTTATTTTCAATCCTGAATCCCCGTATTCATTATATTTGAGCAATTAAAACAGAATCAATTTGGCAACAAAAATAAAATTTGGAACAGATGGTTGGAGAGCGATCATCGCAGATGAATTTACAGTAGAGAATGTAGCACGTGTGGCTTATGCAACTGCACAGTGGCTTAAAAAATCCGATTGGAATTCAAAAATTGCATTGGGTCATGACTGTCGTTTTGCAGGAGAACTTTTTGCTGAAACTGTTGCCAAAGTACTTTTGCACGAAGGGATAGAAGTGTTGATGTCGAAAGGTTTCGTTTCAACACCGATGATTTCTCTTGCCGCAAATCAATTGGGATGTGGTTTGGGAGTTATTCTAACGGCAAGTCACAATCCGCCTTCTTATAATGGTTATAAGTTGAAAGCACATTATGGCGGACCGCTGACGCCTGAATTGGTGCAGGAAATCGAAGACATTATTCCGGATTCTCTTCCGTTTGACTATAAATCGGTTGACCTAAGCCAATTCGAGAAATCCGGGAAACTGGAAATCGTAGACTTTGAAACACGTTACGTACAGCACATTGAAAAAAACTTCGACCTGGAAGCCATTCGTAAATCGGGATTAAACCTGGTATACGACGCTATGTACGGAGCCGGTCAAAATGTGATCAGACGCATTCTGCCGGATGTGCAGCTGCTTCATTGCGATTACAATCCGTCCTTTATGGGGCAGGCACCTGAGCCTATCCAGAAGAACCTGCAGGAATTGGAGCGCTATATTATTACAAAAGGAAACATTCACTGTGCTCTGGCAACAGACGGAGATGCAGACAGAATTGGCTTGTATAACGGCAAAGGTGAATTTATCGATTCTCACCACATTATTTTGTTGTTACTGCATTATTTGGTAAGTAATAAGGGAATGAGCGGAAAAGTAGTTACTGCATTCAGTACGACCCCGCGTGTAAAAAAACTGGCGGAACATTACGGTTTAGACTATGAAGTAGTAAAAATCGGTTTCAAATACATAGCTGGGATCATGGTAGATGAAGACGTGTTGATCGGTGGCGAAGAATCCGGGGGAATTGCAGTAAAAGGACATATTCCCGAGCGTGACGGGATCTGGATGGGATTGATCATTTGGGAGTACATGGCGAAATCCGGTAAGACACTTGACCAATTAATCGAAGAAGTGTACGAGATTGTCGGAGCATTTAAGTTCGAACGAAATGATTTACACCTGACGGAAGAGAAAAAACAGGCAATCGTTGAGAAATGCAGCAACAACGAATATAAGAGATTCGGAAAATACACTGTAAGCGAAGTAGGAACCATTGACGGCTGGAAATTCTTCTTCGACGATAATCGCTGGATGATGATCCGCGCATCGGGGACTGAACCTGTTTTACGCACGTATGCAGAAGCTCCGACATTGGAAGAAGTTAGGGAAATCCTGAAAGTAACCGAGGAAACAATATGTAATTAAAAAGAAACCCCGACGATAAATGTCGGGGTTTCTTTTTAATGGTGTCCGCGGCCTCTGCCATGACCAGGATGATGACCGTGTCCATGTCCATGGTGATGATGACCGCGACCACGTTCCTTTACAACAATCACGCGTTCTTCCACATAAACAGGCTGTGGTTCCGGTCTGGAATTTATCTCCAAATGGAAACTCACATTTGGTTTCGGCCTGCTGTCAACCCGCAGCCTTGCCTGTGCCGGAGCAGGTCTTGGTGCGGGTGCCGGAACACGATATGCATAATATGTTCTTCGATGCTCTACATTGTAATAATAGGGATGCTCGGATGCAATCCACAATTCCATGCGCGGAGAGTCGGAATAAACGAAATAACTTGTGGACCAATAATGGGGAATAGGTTTCCAGTGATTACGCTCCCAGACAAAATAAACACTTGCTGCCGGATCATAATAGACATTCTGTCTCGGATAGTAATAATACCGGTGTTTCTTCGGTGGATGTGAAGGATGCGCATACAAATTGCCTGTCAGGCTTAAAGTGAAACAAAGCATTAAGATGCGGGTTGCGAATTTCATGGAATTTTTCATGACTAAGTGTTTTGATTTGTTTTCCAAACCATTCAAGGGTTTTGCCATAAGCGGATATGATGTTGTTAAAAAAAATTAATTGCCTTTAAAATGGGAATAACAGAACGGATTTGGTCTTTATGAGTTCGAATAAGGGATTGAGCTGTTATTTCAAATTGAACAAGTGCTTTTCATATTGAAACAGATTTCGGTCTTTTCAACATGCATAATGGGNNCACTAACGCTTACGCAGTAGCTTGTGCCGCCGCTAAAGCTTTGGCGACATGCGGTCAGCGAAGGCGCAACGTTTGTCATAATTTAGTCTTCAAAAGTTACGCTTTTTCTTATTTTTGAATCATGGCTGGTTCAACTTTTGGAAATTTAGTACGGTTAAGCACCTTCGGAGAATCTCATGGCAAAGCGGTTGGGGGCATCCTGGAAGGCATCCCTGCCGGATTTTCTATCGATTTGGAGGAAATACAAAAAGAACTTGATCGCAGAAGACCCGGGCAGTCTGCAATTGTAACCCAGCGAAAAGAATCTGATCGTGTGCAATTCCTTTCCGGAATTTTCGAAGGAAAAACACTTGGAACACCAATCGGGTTCCTGGTTGAAAACGAAGATCAAAAATCAGCTGATTACAACGAACTTGAAAAAGCATTCCGGCCTTCACATGCCGATTTCACCTATCAGCAGAAATATGGCATCCGGGACCATCGCGGCGGCGGTCGTTCCTCGGCACGGGAAACCGTTTCCAGGGTAGTAGGCGGAGCAATTGCGAAACAAATACTGGCTCAGCAGGAAATTCGTATCGATGCTTTTGTGGACCAGATCGGTTCGCTTCAGTGGCTCGGTGAATGGAATTCCGGGCTGAAAGAGATCAGCGAATCAACCATTGTTCGCGTTCCTTCGTTAGAACTGGCAGAACAAATGGAAGCGCTTATTCGCGAAGTACGAAAAGAAGGAGATACAATTGGTGGAAGGATTCGCTGTGTCATAGATGGCGTACCCGCCGGACTGGGAGAACCGGTTTTTGATAAACTGCATGCCGAATTGGGAAAAGCAATGCTGTCTATCAATGCTGTAAAAGGGTTTGAGATAGGTTCGGGATTCAATTCTGTGAAAATGAGAGGTTCCGAACACAACGATTTATTTACCACAAACGGGAAGACCAAAACAAACCATTCAGGAGGAATACAGGGAGGAATTTCAAATGGAATGCCGATCGACTTCCGGGTTGCATTCAAGCCGGTAGCAACTATTATGAGATCACAGGATACGATCAACGAATCTTTTGAAGCCGTTTCGCTGAGCGGCAAAGGCCGGCATGATCCCTGTGTTGTTCCCAGAGCAGTACCGATCGTAGAATCAATGGCCGCTTTGGTAATACTTGACTACCTGTTAATTCAAAAAGCTTACCACTAAATGATGCAGAATCTAGAAAGATTTTTAGCGAAGAGATGGATGGTTTTCTTGTTGTTCCTCTCGTTAACCTATTTATTCGGAACAAAATCTGACAGGAGATACGGCTGGACCAGAAGCGCAGCTAAAGAAGCAACACCGGTCTATTCGGATGCCGCAGGATATTATGCCTTCTTACCGGAATGGTTCATTTATGAAGGAAATCAGTTTACTTTCCATGATAGTATAAGGGACAAATACCCGAAAGCCGGTTTTGAAGATGGGGTCGATATAAATCCGGACGGGACATACCACAATAAATATTTTACAGGGACGGCCCAATGCCTGACCCCGTTTTTCCTGGTCGGACATGCACATGCACATTTCATCGGAGAAGATACGGATGGATACACCTGGCCCTATATTTTCTGGCTGAATGTAGGAATGGGATTCTATGCAATGATTGGTCTTATAGCCTTGTTTTTACTTTTAAGGCGTTTAAAAATAGATTATTTCGGCTGTTATATTGCGGTGCTTTCAGTGGCGCTGGGAACCAATTTCAGCTATTACGTTTACATTGAAATCCCTTATTCGCACATTTTTTGCTTTTCCGTTATCAATTTGTGCCTGCTTAACGGATTGAAATGGATCCGGGAAAACAGGTCTAAAAACATGTTGTTCTTTGGCTTTTTGCTTGGGCTCAGTTTGATGATCCGTCCGACGAACGGATTGATCCTGGCCTTCTTTCCCTTTTTGTTCGCTACAAATAAGGAGTTCATCAACAGAATGATCACATTTTTTAAATCCTGGAAGCTCTTGCTGCCGACCCTGTTTTTGTTCCTGATTCCGGTTGTTATCCAGGTTGGGTTCACTTACCTTCAGATGGGGGAGATCAAACTGAATAGTTATTCCAACGAAGGATTTACAAACTGGAACGATCCTTATTTTGGGGAAATTCTGTTCGGTTTCCGAAAGGGAATTTTTGTTTATGGTCCCGTAATGTTGCTGCTGATCCCCGGATTGATATGGATGTTCTTTAAAAACAGGAGAATGTTTGTTGGAGTCTTGATTTTCATAGTGCTCTCAACCTACGTCATGTCATCCTGGTGGTGCTGGTGGTATGGCGGTTCACTTGGTTTTCGTCCGGTAGTGGATTTTTACGGTATTTGGGTCATTCCGATTGCTTATCTTGCCCACTATTCAAAATTATGGGGGCGCGTGCTCATTTTAATCCTGGTTTCAGGCTTCGTAGTGATATATCAAACCTATGAGTTCCAAAAGAAAAGGGAGATCATCCACTACGGTTACATGAATTACGGTATGTGGAAGCAGTCTTTTATGCAGACGGATCCGAGGTTCAATTTTGCATTTCATTCGGATATTGATACTTTGCCACAAAACAGTATTCAAATTGGCATTCCGGTTGGATTTTACCAGGGAAAAGAAGTGCTCATTCCGGGGAAAGTTTACGGATATACAGGAGACCGGTTCGTTCCCGAAAGAGCTTTTGCAGGGAAACGCATAGAGGTAAAAGATTCAAATTCATTCGTTGGAATACGTGTTACATTAAAAGGGTATTTAAATTCCGGAGGAGAGAATCCGGTGGTGCGGACAGACTATTTTAAGGATGGGATTCTTGTGATGGAAAAAGACATGTTGATAGGATGGCGTTTTGATCATGTAAAGACCTGGCAGGATATCAGTGTGGATGTGATTCCTGATCGCAGGTGGAGTGAAGTGGATTCTGTAAAATGTGGACTTATGGCTGGAGGAAAAGCAATGAAATTCAAGGATTTGCAACTTCATCTTTTTAAGGTTAAATGATCCCGGACCCCGATTCATAAAAAATGTTGTTTTTCGCACAAAAACAGCCTTCAGTGTAATCTTTTTTCGGGCATTAATGCTTAAATTCATAGGCATGGAACGAAAAAAGATAGTCATCATAGGTGGTGGCTTTGCGGGATTAAATCTCGCCCGTAAATTGGCTAAGTCCGATTGTGAAATTGTCCTGGTGGATAAACAAAACCACCACATGTTTCAACCATTATTCTACCAGGTGGCAAGCGCACGCCTGGAACCTTCAAATATCTCTTTCCCGTTCAGGGCCATTTTCAGGCGCAGGAAAAACGTAAATTTCAGGTATGCAACGGTGAAACGTATTCGCCCGCAAGATAACATCATCGAAACTTCTATGGGAGAAATTCCCTACGATGAGCTGATCCTTGCAACAGGCTGTAAAACCAATTTCTTCGGAGATCCTGATTTGGAAAAACACACGCTTGCAATGAAAACGACCCAGCAAACAATCCATATCCGGAATACGATCCTGGCCAAGTTTGAAAAGATCATGTTCGTAAATACCCAGGAGGAAAAGGATGAATTGATGAACCTGGTGATAGTTGGAGCAGGACCGACTGGAGTTGAGCTTTCAGGTGCATTCGCAGAAATGAAAACCAAAGTACTTCCGCATGATTATCCGAATTACGATTTCTCAAAACTGAAAATCACGCTCCTCGAGGGAAGTCCGAATACTCTGAATGCCATGAGCGATAAATCACGAACCTGGTCTCGCAAATACCTGGAGAAAATGGGAGTGGAAGTAAGGACTTCAACAGTGGTTTCTTCTTACGACGGACACAAGCTAACCTTAAAAACAGGCGAAGTGATTCCCACCCAAACAGTTATCTGGGCAGCAGGAGTGCAGGGAAATGTGTTGCCGGGTTTGGAAAAAGCCACTATGGTCAGAGCGCGTTACACAGTTGACAGGTATTCATTGGTTAAAGGTTACGACAATGTCTATGCTATTGGAGATATTTCCTATATGGAAACAGAGAAATATCCTCAGGGGCATCCACAATT
>DJFP01000178.1:21569-53326 GCA_002432565.1 Flavobacteriales bacterium UBA5869 | reverse complement strand
TTCGACTCCGCTGCGCCTTTGCTGTAGCTCTTAGCCTTCGCAAAGCCGCTTCGGCATAGCAAGGTCTGCGTAAGCATTCAGTCACCGAAGTAATAATAGTTCCAAGAAGTTCAAAAGTTGAACTTTTGAACTTCTTGAACAATTTCTATTTGAATTGAATCGCGGAATATTTAAAGCTGATGATCATTTCATCAAACTGCTTGATAAAGTCCTGCCCGAGGTTTCCTTCAAAATCACCACTGACATTTTCCAAATTATCTGTCCTGACCTGGAGGTTTTGCAATGTGGCTTTGGAAGAATCCACCGCAAGAGTAAGTTTTGGAAGCATGTATCCTTCAAAGGTTACCATCCCTCCTGCTCCTCCGGCTTGAAGTGTCTTTTTCTTTCCTTTTCTTTTGACCTCCTTTTGGTATTTCAGGTAATATTTGCTGTTCAGTGATGTTTCTACCGCACCGGTATCAAAAGTAAACTGAAGCGTATCCGAATTTTTTACAACCTGGACTACAGGTACAAATCCATTCAGGATCATATTGCTTATGGGAAACATTTTGGCAGTTTTAGGAACCATCAGCTGATCATCTTTGGTAATGTGTATTTCATCCAGGTTGCGGATCACCGGAAACCCGATAATACCAAGTATCGTATAATTCGCTTCTGCGAAAGTGAGGTCTTTATCGTCAAAAACCAGGAAAACTACGTTTTCACAGGTGATCACTTGTCCGGATCCTCCAGGATCTCCGATCTTCAGCTCTTTGACAACTGCCAGGTCGCTTTTCACTTTTGCGCCGGTAATGGCAGAAACGTTAAACTGGATCGGAATAATCTCACATCCCATTTCAAGAGCAACGGAACGCTGGATTACTGAAAAATTTGCTCCGGTATCAAAGATGAAATTTTTAGTATTGCCAGAGACCGTTACCGGAACGTTCGCCAACTTAGCATTATCTCGTGTTAACTGAATAGTTACATCCGAAGTGTGGTGAATTACCTGTTTGCCTGAATTTTCCAACCCTTTCCAAATGGTTCCGGTGTTGGTGAGATCCTCAATTTCATCTTCCGTACATACATGACTGAAATTGTTCAGAATATACTGATTGGTCAAATAAGCATCCTTGTATTCAAACAGATTTACCTGGTTTAGCTGCTTCACCAACAGGATGTCCTTAAACAAGGAATCATTATTCATAGCTCCCGATCCTTCCAGGAATTCCTCAATAGCTTCGTTCGATTCCCTGAAGTGGGAAAATGCATTTTCAACCAAACTCCAATAGTAAAAGTAAACTTCCCTATCTATTCGGGATTTATTGGTTACAAGCAGGTTTTTTACCTCAAAAAAGTTTTTCTTCCGGGCTAAAATCTCTAATTCCGAATAGAACTTCTCTTCATTAAAAGGAAGGCTTTTTTGAGCTTCCGAAAAGAAGCTTAACAAACAAAAAAGAATGAGTGACAGGTTTTTCATAAGCTCAGAATGAATCATGAAGATAATAAACCTTTGCGTTTTTTTACCTTCGTGCCGCGTCTTTCAGACTGCACTCCGTCTTCACCAGCCACAGCTGGCTCTTCTTTGCGGTTAAAATAGAACTTGATTTATAATCTTGTTTGCGATTACTTCAACTCCGACCACTTCTTCTGAACGATCTTTTTGAATTCGTCTTTTTTGAAGGCACGTTCGTTGATTCCGTCGTATTCTTTTACGATATTCCCGTTCCACAGGTAAAAGACTCCCGGAGTATCTTTTGTTCCTCCAAGCACTGTCCAGAAAGAAGCCACATCTAAAATCTTGAACGGGTACTTTTTCCCTGCAAAGGCAAAAAAATCGGGGATTAATTCCGCTTCTTCATCCATGAATACAATTTTCATTTCCGGGAAATCAGGATCTTTGGCAGCCATTTCAGTGAGTACTTTTGCCGTTTCTTTACAGTGATCACATCCAGGTGCGAAGAAGCACAGAATTTTTCTTCCTTTATCGATGTCTGAATATTGAGAAGCGAATCCGGATTTTTTTGCTTTCGGTTCGTCTGCAACCGGTTTTTCTTCGGTTTTCATTTCTTTTTCACCCGCTTTCACTTCTTTCGGATCTGCAGGAACTGTTTTTCCAGTTTCCGGTTTTTCGGTTTTTGGTGTTTCTGAAGTGCTTGTTTCCGGGGCCGTTTCTTCCTCCTGGTCGATGTTCATTTCTGCCATCATCTCTGCAACAAGCTCATCATTGGATTTACGCTGGATCGGTCCAACCATAAAAACTGCCAGGATAGATGCAAAAGTAATTGCCGCCAGGAATGAAAAGTTCAATTGATCATTTTGCTTCGACGTTTTTTGGTAAAGAATAACCAGCAATCCCATACCGATGATATTCTTGATCAAAGCCTGAACGGGAGTCATAGGAAGCAAAGAGCCAAAACATCCGCAGTTCCCGCTGTTTCCGGTTGACGCAATTTCGTAGCTCAAATGAATACTAAAGATAAACAGCATTAAAAACGACATCGGAATGACCAATCTTTTGAAATAATTCTTCTGAAGCAGGAGAATCCCCAGGGCCAATTCACAGCCGATCAAAATACGCGAGAAATAAGCCGCACTCGTTTCACTGAATCCCATGGGGATCAGTTGTTTTACTTCAAACGTCGGTAAAGCCAGATTGGGAGAAGGGTACAACTTTGCAACTGCTGAAAGCAGGAACATAAATGCCATTAATCCTTTGATGATTATTGGAAGCTGTTTGTTCACAAATCCTTGTTTCTCTATACCGGTAGTTGTCATAATGCGATTTTATGCCCCTAAAATAATAGAAACAACCGTTCGTATTTCCCTTTTTAGTAAAAGCTTAACAAATAACCCACTAAAAAGTGATTCCAGGTTTTTCTCATCACAGATGCACAGATAATTTATGGAGTAGGGCGGAAAAATTTTTCCGCCCTACTGTTTTTTTCAATCGATTGTTTACACCCGATTAATAATATAATCCCCGAACCAGGTCTTCTGGTCTGTGAAACGCTGCTGAACCGATAACGGGGATTGATCAATGATCTTCGACAGGATCTGATCGTTGTATTTGCGGGAAATTTCCGTGTGGATCCGCTCGTTCTCTTCAAATGAAAAAGATTGATTGATCGCTTTCACTTCCACCACTTGTTTTTTGGTACTCTTCAGGAAACTTTTGGCAATCCCTTCAGACTCGTGGTATTCGGGATCATGCACAAAACCATCGAGGTCAAAATTTGCATGTAGTTCCCGATTCATCCGCTCCAATAAGTTCAGGTTGAAATCTCGTGTAATGCCCGCTGCATCATCGTATGCAGGCAGGACCACTTCTTTTTCCTTGATCAGATCAACCCCCAGAACAATCTTATCTCCTTTGTTCAGGTTCTTACTGAGAGATGCGATAAAGGTTTTTGCCTGTTCATCCGGCATATTCCCGATATTCGATCCCAGGAACAAAATAATCTTCCTGTTGGGAGATTTTTTCAGATCGCTCAACATTTGGAAATAATCGCCATGCAGGCTGTTGATAGCCAGTTCCGGGATTTCTTCTTTCATCCGGTTTTCCAATCCATCCAATGCATTGGAAGAAATATCAATCGGAATGTACTTGAAAGTAACACGGGCACGAATCAATTCGAATAACAGGTGAATGGTTTTTGTTCCGTCGCCTGCACCCAGTTCTACCACCTCTATTTCTTCCCCTTTTTGAATATCAAAGCTTGAAATGATAGCTGCTGATTGTTGTTGGAAGATCTCCATTTCTGATCGCGTCAGGTAATACTCGGGCATGTTCATGATCTGCACGAATAATTCGTCACCACGTTTATCGTAAAAATACTTGGAGGGAATTTGCTTGGGATTTTGAGAAAGTCCCAACCTGACGTCTTGTTTAAATTGTTCTAATATCATCTTACTTTGCTAATCTGATTCCTGAATATTGCCATTGAAAATGTGGGTGGAAAAAGTTCCGGTAGGTTTTTCTGCTGTGATTAGGTGCGGTTGCCACGGAAGCTCCGCGCAATACCATTTGATTGATCATAAATTTTCCGTTGTATTCGCCAACGGCGCCTGCTGCGGTTTTGAATCCGGGGTACGCCAAATAAGCACTGTTGGTCCATTCCCAGCGCTTCCCCCAATCCAGGTTTTCGGAAGCTGCTTCCCATTCAAATTCTGTTGGTAAGCGTAATCCCCGCCAACTTGCGTAGGCTTGAGCTTCGTAATAAGAAACATGTCCCAATATGGCATCCGGATCTACTTCTTTTAAGCCTGCAAGCGTGAAATAATGCCACTTCCCGTTGATCTTATGCCAATAAAGCGGACTTGTGATCTGATTCTCGTTTAACCACGACCAGCCTTCATCCAGCCAGCAATCAAAACGGGAATAACCGCCTGCCTCCATAAACTCCATGTATTCGCCATTGGTAACAAGTGCATGCGAAATCTCGAATTCATGCAAATAAACACGGTGTTTATTCATTTCATTATCGAAGCAAAAAGCGTCGCCGTCATGTCCTATCTCGTATACTCCTTCTTCCATTGCAAGCCAGCCATAAGAAGTGTTGGAATCTGCCAATAAATTGAACGATTCATCGTAAACCGGGAAAATCGGATTATGACCAAGTGTGTATTTTAAATCTGTGATCAATAATTCCTGGTGCTGCTGTTCGTGGTTCAACCCCAGTTCGATTAATTCCCTTAATTCGTCAGAAATCTCTTTCGAGAGTAATTCCATCATTCCACCGTCAACATATGCGCGGTAAGCGTAGACTTCAGAAACTCCCGGACGTGTAATATTCCCCCGGTCCGCACGAAAAGTTCGCTCACCGATCGTATTGTAATAAGAGTTGAATAAATAACCGAAATCCGGGTGGAATTCCCGGTATGAATCCAGGTTTCTCTTCAGGATCATTTCTTCAAAAAACCAGGTAGAATGAGCTAAATGCCATTTCGGGGGACTCGCAAATGCAACCGGCTGAGGAACATAGTCTTCGATCTGTAAGGGCTTACACAATGCCTCTGTTCTATTTCTTACTTCTAAGTATTTTTCTTTCAAATGCATAAAATCCAATTAATCCTCAACAACCTGAACACCTTTCCAAAAAGCCACTTTTCCTTCAATACTCTTTGCCAGCTCCGAAGTTTTCGGATAATACCAGGCAGCATCTTTGTTTGTCTGACCATCCACTTCCAGCGAATAATAAGAAGCTATTCCTTTCCAAGGACAAGTTGTGTGCGTATCTGAATCTTTAAAATATTCCTTTTTGATTGTTTCCTCCGGGAAGTAATGATTCCCTTCTATAACTACCGTTTTCTCACTCTCCGCAATGACGGTATTGTTCCAAATTGCTCTTTTCATTCGTTCAGTATTTTAGTAATTTTCATTGGGTGTTCCGGTTGCAGTCAAAAACTCAGCCTTTTCAAGATACGAAAAGAAACCGAGACCAGATTTCAGGAAACCGAAATTTAATTGCCAATTAATCCCAATTTTATCACGAACTCATGGTCGGACGGAGGAATAGCAATCCTAGGAAAAGTTGATTCTTGTGATGAAAACCAGGTAATAAGTTCTTATTTTTAAAATTCATTAGAACTAAAATTCCCATGTCAAACATTCAGCTTATAATCGAAGAACGCGCCGCAGATATTGGTAATTTCCTGGTTGGACGCTTATTGCCTTTTCGCCAGAAACGGGCTGTGGGACCATTTGTATTTATTGACCACATGGGGCCGGCGAAGTTAAGTGACCACCAGAACCTGGATGTCGGACCGCATCCGCATATCGGATTATCGACTCTCACCTATTTGTTTGAGGGTGCAATCATGCATCGCGACAGTATCGGGTCAATGGTAGAAATCCAACCGGGAGCTGTCAATTGGATGACATCCGGAAAAGGAGTGGTTCATTCGGAAAGAACACCGGAATACCTGCGTCATTCCGAAAAAAACTTGCACGGATTGCAAATCTGGGTTGCTCTTCCGAAAGAATTGGAAGAAATGGAACCTTCATTTACGCATATTGAAGCGAATGAAATCCCGGAATGGACAGAAAACGGGGTTCATTACAAACTGGTTGCCGGTGAAGCATTTGGAAAGAAATCTCCGGTCCCGGTTTACAGTCCGCTTTACTTCCTGGAAATCAAAACCAAAGAAGCAGCAACCATCAGCATTAGAGATCAATTATTCGGAGAAAGTGCTTTATACATCCTGGAAGGCAGCATCAAAGAAGGCGAAGAAACATTTGGCCCGAAACAACTATTAATCGCTAAGAACACCGAATTGTGTTCGTTTGAAATGGCAGAAAACTCGACTATTTATATTTTCGGAGGGGAAGCATTTCCGGAAGAGCGGTTCATTTTTTGGAACTTTGTTTCCTCGCGTAAAGAGCGAATCGAAGAAGCTAAAAAGGCCTGGATCGAACAGTCTTTCCCTAAAATTGAAGGAGAAACCGGGTTCGTCCCGCTGCCGGAACCCCGGATTAATTAAAGAGTCACTTCGACTCCGCTCAGTGACCTTTTACGGTGGCTGATCAGTGACCTTTTACAGTGGCTGAATGCTTACGCAGACCTTGCTATGCCGAAGCGGCTTTGCGAAGGCTAAGAGCTACAGCAAAGGCGCAGCGGAGTCGAAGCCACAAAAAATAGAGTATGATAGAAGTAAACCAATTTGACAGAGAAAACAAAGGTTTTTTCAAAGCAACGGAAGACGGTAAAGAAGCCGGAAGAATGACTTATGCATGGGTGAACGATGACCGGATCATTATCGACCATACAGAAGTAAACGGCGAATTCAGAGGAAGAAGTGTCGGGAATTTAATGGTGCAGGCAGCCGTAGAATTTGCGCGCAAAGCAGGAATCAAAATCATTCCTTTATGTCCTTTTGCAAAAAGTGTCTTTGACAAGAATCCGGAGTATCACGATGTACTATGACGATACTTTCCCCAAACTTCGGGACTCAGTATCCTTTAGCGAAGGAAAAAAATAAAAGTAGACTTCGACTCCGCTCAGTCTACTTTTTCACGTATTGTGTCAGGATGTAAATCGTTTGTCCTTCTACTTTTCCTTCAATTAAGGTCGGATCATTGTGGACCAAACGAATATTCCGCACGGCAGTTCCGCGTTTTGCTGTAATGGTAGAGCCTTTCACATCCAGGTCTTTGATCAAAACAACCGTATCCCCTGCCTGTAAAACAGCTCCGTTGGAATCAATATGCTTTACAGCGTCTTCATCTTCCATTCCGGATTTCGCCCAGCTCAGTTCTTCCTCTGTCAAATAGATCATTTCAAGCAAATCGTTCGGCCAGCCTTCTGCCTTTAATTGATCGAGCATGCGGTAAGCCGCCACCTTCACAGCAGAAACTTCACTCCACATGGAATCATTCAAACATCTCCAATCGTTGGGAACCAGTTCTTTCTTCCCTTCCAATTGATCTTTGAGGTTCTGACTGATCAGGATGAAATCATCTGCAGAATTTCCTTCCGATGGTTGGACCTGGTATACCTGGAGATTATCTGCAGTCCCGCTCAGTTCACAAACGTTACCGCTTCTGGTGTTCAATTGTTTTTCGAAATTCATGCTGCAAAGGTAATAGAATCTATTCGGACTGACATAGCAAGTTAGTAAACTTACTAACAGCAAAACAAATCCCAGGCTCAATATTAAACTGAACCGGGGATTCGATTTCTTTCTTTTCGTTTAGTGTCGCAGGTTAAACAATTTAACACACAATGGAACAAGACAGATTGAAACAGCAATAAAAATGGCCACTCTTACATAATTAAGCGTTTGCCAAAGTGATGTTCGATTCATTAGGTCTTTTGCAAGCGATGGTGTTTCAGCTACTTTTTGAAAGTCTATAATGTTTGGAGCAAAAAAAGAAAGCGTCCAAACTCTTACTGCAAAGTGAACAGCAAATAAAATCAATAACCAATTCCTAACAGGGCTGATTTTCCAGCAAAAAATAATCGCGAGTATGAACGTTATTTCGTGCAATGAGTGAAAGATAATCCAAAAAAGTTTTAAACTAACCCCACGTCCGTCCAATAAAAGATTGAAGTTATAAGGGGGTGAAGCTGTCCATTTAGGTACAAATACAAGGGTTTCAAAAATTTGTGCCCCATTCATTATAAAGTAAATGAGTGTCGAAATGCAAAGCCATAGCTCGGCTCTTGTCAGGTATGACGTCGTTATATTGTCCATTTTGTTCATTTTATTTGCCATTTAAATTGATTGTTGTTTCGCGCATTATGATGGTTGCTTCTGTAAAATAACGTTCAATGATTTCAATTTCTTTTTCAGAAAACGAAGTGATAAGTTCTGTCGTTTTTTGTTGTAATTCACTAAAAACGGGTTGTAGAAGTTTCATACTGTTTTCAACGTTCGGAACGATAATCACTTTTCGTCTGTCGTCTTTGGTAAACTGCCTTTTTAATAATTGTTTTTTTTCTAAGCGGTCTATTAAACCTGTAACCGCACCTGTTGTCAGACCTGTCAACTTAGCAATATCACCTGCCGTTAATTCTTGATGTTGAAGGATCAATCCTAAATATTTGTGATCTGTGCCCGATAAGCCCGCCTTACGCGCAATGGCTTCGTGCATAAAAATAGAAGCGTCAGAATACTGTCTGCTCACAGTTCTGAACCTTTCAATTTTGCTATTCGCCTGTTTTTTACTCATTGAATAAATATCTTAGTGACAAAGATAAATAGTTTGTAAACAATTAACCAACTATTTATAGATTTTTTTTCGAATAAAAACTTCTTTTATCCTGAGGAGGGAATTCGGTGATTAATAAAAGTGGAAATTCTTATCCAAAACAGGCAACAAACAAAATCCCCGGCTCAAGACTAATGAACCAGGGATTTTGATTTCGTTTTATTATCCTTCGCATCAAGCAATTTGTTATTGCTTGGCTGCGCCTATGCTGTAGCTCTTAGCCTTCGCAANNCAAGGTCTGCGTAAGCATTCAGTCTTCAACGGCTATTGCAGATTCTTACCTATCAGCCGCGACTGATTCTCTTAATCCTCATGACTGCGCTAACGCTTGTCTTTCATCGAAAGCAATGCTTTCTCTTACTGAATCACCACACGATATACTTTTTCAGCATTTTCGTTCGATAATTTAAAGAAGTAGGTTCCTCTTTGAACATGACTGAGGTTGATTGTATTCACTCCATTTGCAACGGCGTTCGTTCCTGTTTCAACCAGACGTCCATTCACATCTGTTACTTCCAAATTGAATGGCTCAGCGCTCAAATCAGATTCGATATAAACCAACCCTGTTGACGGGTTCGGATACAAGTTAACCGCTTCAAGTGCATTTTCATCCACTGATAACCAGTCACAGGTAGTTACAACCGTAATAACCACATTTGCGGTATCATTCGGACAAACACCGTTTTCACTGATGTAATTGTAGTTAAAACTTCCTGCGGCATTACCGGTCATTATCTGGGAATTCGGCATAAGGCTGTTAGACGGATTATACCAGTCTCCACCCATATCAACTGTTCCTGTTAATCCGGAATACAAATCAATCGGTTCATTCATACATGCCGTAATAGCGCTTCCTGTTCCTGCATTTGGAGCAGGATAAATCGTAAGCACTGCTGATATCGTATCCTCTAAGCATCCTTCTGTAATATAATTTACAGTTACTACTCCCGCAGGCACAAACTGCGGATTGAACATGGAATCATTTACAATTGTTGCCTGGTTTGGAGCAAAACTCCAATTACCGAATGGATCTGTAATTGCAGCGCCGTTGTTCAAGTCTACCAGGCCGGTAGTCTGGCATACATCCATTGTTCCATTTGATCCTGCAGTGTTTCCACGCTCCATTAAGCTGAAATCATCCACTACAAGGGCATCATTGAAAAAGAAGCTGGATACCTGTGTTCCGAATACATAAATACCGGAAGTAGTTGGAGTAAAACAGAAGAACGCTCTTTTGTAATTTTCATCAGTTACATCCGAAGAAGTCACAAAATCACCCAATGAAGTTGCTCCACCGGAGGATTGCACATCATTTACGAACACTTCTCCATTCCAGCCGCTGTTACCATCTCCAGCCCACATAAAGCTGAATTCATAATTTTTTCCTGCTATCAATTGGAACTCCGGTGTCCACAATGCATCATCTGATCCACCGAAAACTCCTACAAAATTCGTCCCTGAATTAGCAGATCCACCTGAATTTCCGGAATCATCAGAGAACCATTCATCATATTCACTTGCCCAGCAAATCGGGTATAAAGCGTAATCAACTGCCGGCATGGATTCAAAGTCTTCCGACCATGGAATAGCAGTAATCGGCGCGCAAAGTGTTGTTGCACTTACAAGTGTCCAGTAAGATGAATCCGTTGCGCTACAAACCGCCTGAACGTAGATATCATAAGTTGTAGCGGAATTCAGTCCTCCTACGGTAAATGATGCGGATGAAGTCTGCTGTGCCGAATCTATTCCGTTTCCTGTTCCGGGCACAAAACCAGGAGCTCCCCACTCGATATTCCAGTCCGTTTCGGTATCACCCGGAATCCAGGAAATATCAATCGAGTTTGTTGTTTCATTATCTGCCTCAAGATCCGATACAGGTAAACAACTTGGAATCGGAACAACCACAAAGGTGTAATCTTCTGCTTCACCTTCGCCGGAATTCAAAGTACACGCATCTGTAGGTGAACTGTTATAATAGTCAGCAAGAACCCGCATTCTGTAAGATCCTACTGCAGTTCCCATCGGAACGTTGAAAGATCCTGAGAAAAAGTCCTGGTATCCGAAAGATTGGAATACCTGCTCACCTGATTCAAAAATCATGTTGTTATTCCAGTCTACCCAGATTCCCAATCCGAAAGTATACCAGTCCTCCATTCCGAAATCTGCTGTAAAATTCACATTCGGTCCACCTTCAAACTGAGAAACAGTCATTGCAGTAGCATCTGTATAACCATTTGGCCCGATTCCCGAATTCAGGTTCGAAATATTGGTGGTTGCTCCACCGGTTGTTTTAAAATTATTGATGTAATAATCCGGGTTAGACGTTCCGAACTCACAGAATCCGGTGTATCCTGTAACCGGACCGGTCCATGTACTTTGATCACCGCCGCCGCAATCTGCCTGTACGTAAAAATCATATTCCGTATCTGCTGATAATAAGGTTGCCGTAAAGTTCGGTGTTCCGGTTGCTGTTCCGGTCATTCCTGTTCCCGGAGTAAACCCAACCGGCCCGTATTCGATATTCCAGTCTGTTTCTGTTCCTAATACTGTCCATGAAATATCGATGGTGCTTGATGAAGCGCCCTCAAAAGTCAGGTCATCTATTGGTAAACAGCTTGGTGTCGGTGTTACCTCAAAGGTGTAATCTTCTACTTCACCATATCCATTTGCAGCAGCGCACGGATCATTCGGAGAGCTATTATCGTTATCTACCTGCAAACGCATTCTGTATGTGCCGGTAGGAGTTCCTGATGGTACTCCAAATGAACCTGAAAAAGTCTCATTGTACGATCCGGATGTATACATCTGCTCGGATGGCTCAAAAATCAGGTTATCATTCCAATCCACCCAAATACTAAATCCAAGGTAGTAGCCAAAGCCATGATCAACAGTAAAGTTGACATCCGGGCCGCCTGCAAAACTTGAAACAACCATTGCCGTCGCGTCTTCATAACCATTTGTACCATAACCCGATCCCAGGTTAGAGATATTGGAAGTTGTCCCTCCGGTAGTAGAGAAGTTTTCGATGAAATAATCCGAACTAACTCCTTCGAATTCACAGTATCCTGTATATGCCGTAAACGGTCCGACCCACATACTTTCGTCACCACCGCAATCTGCCTGTACATAAAAATCGTAATACGTTTCTGCAGTTAATGGTGTTGCAGTAAATGCCGCTGTTCCGCTTGCTGTTCCCATTGTTCCTGATCCGGGAGTAAATCCTTCAGGACCATATTCGATATTCCAATTGGTCTCTGAGCCTTGCGCTGTCCAGGAGATATCAACTGAAGCAGCTGTAATTCCATCTAAGGTTATACCTGTTACCGGTAAACACGATGGCGGAGTTGTTACCTCAAGCGTATAATCTTCCGCCTCACCTTGTCCGAAAGCCAATCCGCACGGATTGGTTGGTTGTGAAGAATTATAATCAGCCATAATACGCATTCTGTAGTTTCCTACAGGCGTGCCCAATGGAATTCCGAATGATCCTGAAAAATTACTTTCATATTGTGACGATTGGAACATTTGTTCACCTGAATCAAATACCAGGTCATTATTCCAATCTACCCAAATACCAAAACCAAAGGTATACCCGGTTTGAGATCCAAAATCAACCGTAAAACTAATACCCGGAGAACCGGCAAAATTTGAAACGGTCATGGAAGTTGCATCTTCATAACCGGTCGGTGAAAATCCCGAAGTTAAATTCGAGATATTTGTTATTCCGCCGGTTGTGGAAAAGTTGTTGATGTAGTAATCCGAATCAAATCCTTCAAATTCACAATACCCCGTATAAACGCTTATAGGTCCGGACCACCCGCTTAGGTCTCCACCACCGCAATCTGCCTGCACGTAAAATTCATACTCGGTATTTGAAGTTACTGAAGCTGTAAAATCCGGTGTTCCGTTTGCGGTTCCCATAGTTCCCGTACCGGGAGTAAATCCGCTTACCCCGTATTCGATATTCCAATCGGTTTCGGTTCCACCGGCTGTCCAGGAAATATCAACTGAAGTAAGACTTACACCGTCGATGGTTAAATTACTCACGTCAGTACACTGACCGAATAGATTGTTAGACCATGGCAGTAATAGCATGACACCTAACAATAAATAAATTTTCTTCATAGTATTGGTATGTTTTTTATCCATTATTCTCAAGGTTTTTGATTTCTCAACCTTTAAATCTTTTTCCGGAACCCTGAGTCCCAACTAATTTTTGGAACCCAGGATTTCAATTTCTATAATCAACAATTGGTTTTATCAGTCATCAGCCATGGCTGATTTCATCGAACGCTTTGCTTTCTCTTATTGAATAACTACGCGGTATATTTTTTCAGCGTTTTCAGTAGATAATTTGAAGAAGTAAGTACCTTTTTCAACACGACTTAAATCCACGCTATTTGTTCCGGCTGAAATGGTATTATCCCCGCTTTCAATCATTCTTCCGTTCACATCTGTAATCTCCAGGCTGAAAGTTCCTTCCGTGAAAGCAGATTCAATAAATACAATACCCGTTGAAGGATTCGGATATAGATTCATTTCCTGGAATGCCATTTCTTCTACAGACAACCAGTTACAATTAGAGACAGTTACTACGATACCTGCCGTATCATCCGGGCAAACTCCGTTTCCGGTAATATATTCATAGTTGAACTGTCCCGGGAAATTTCCGGTCATAATCTGTGATCCCGGCAATAAATTATGCATCGGATCATACCAGTCGCCTCCGAAATCAACTGTTCCTCCCAATCCGGAATATAAATCGATAGGGTTATTTTTACAAGCCGAAATGCTTCCGTCAAATCCTGCGCTTGAAGCCGGATAAATGGTAATAACTGCTGAAGCAGTATCCTGAAGACATCCTTCGGTAATGTAATTCACCGTCATAACTCCGGCCGGTACGAATTGCGGGTCGAACATCGAATCATTTACAATAGCAGACGGATTTGGCGCAAAGGTCCATGATCCCATTTCATCATCTTTTACAATGATATCATTCAGGTCAACTGTTCCTTCGGTCTGGCAGACAGTTAAAGAACCATTTGTTCCAGCACTCACTCCTCTTTCGATCAAACTGAAGTCATCCACCTGCAGGTAATATGGATTACCATCGGAATCAGCACTTACCCCGAATTTATAAATTCCCGAAACTGTTGGTGTAAAACAAGTGATGTGGCTTGTAAAATTATCGTCCGGAACTTCCGTAGGGGTTATAAACACTCCTGTCGGAAGTGTCCCGACAACACCGCTTTGTGTATTCAGTGAAACCACTTCTGCATTCCATCCGTCGTAATCTCCTTCTGTAGCAAAATAGAACTTGAACTCGTATTTTCGTCCTGCCGTTAACTGAAATTCTGGTGTCCACAAGGTATCTGCACCGTTCCAGGAATACATAGCCATGTAGTTTTCTCCTGAATATGCAGGAACGCCGATTTCAAACGATCCGTCATAGTCGGAGAACCAGATATTTTCGGTAGAAGACCAGCAAGTTTGGAAATACCCGTAACCAAGGTCTGGCATCGATTCAAAATCTTCTGTCCACGGAAGAGAGGTAATCGGAGCGCAATCGGTTACTCCTGAAACCAGAGTCCAGAAAGACTCATCTCCGCCCCCGCAGTTTGCACGAACATAAATATCATAAGGCATTCCCGGATTTAATCCATTTAGAGTAAATGCGTTGCTGCCTGCAGATTCTGTTCCCAATTCCGTTCCTGTCCCGGGCACAAAACCAGGGGTTCCGTATTCGATATCCCAGGCAGTTTCAGATCCGTTGATTGTCCATGAAAGATCAAATGAATTCGTTCCTGTGGCATCTATCATCAAATCAGAAATCGGAGTACATGTAACAGCTTCAATCTGCACATTATCCAAAATCCAGTACATGGAATAATCTCCCATCCATCGAAAACGGACCTGGGCATCGGAAGCTCCGTTCAGGTCTGCCGTGATGTCAAGCTGTATATGTTCCGGATCATTATTGGATGTCGAAAAAGAAGAATAAACTTCTATCCATGAGCTTCCGTCCCAAACTTCTACGAAAATCGCACCTCCGAAGTCTGCATCAAAATATTGGTCAAAGGAAAGGAAGATCGGATTTGTGATCACGCTTGCATCAAACAGCGGAGTTTCCAGTGCTGCATCTTCTGCAATAGCATCATTCCCATATTCATCACTGTCAAAAATAGCGGCAGGATCTGAAACAGGTAGTGTCAGGGTGCGTCCCCCGGGATTATTGAACCTCCACACATTTCCCCCTCCCTCGATGTCATTATTGGTCCAGTCAGTGGGAGGTGTTATTCCGGTCGCAGAACTAAAATCCTCTGAAACAAGAACCTGGGCTGAAAGTTTATTCGTTAGTTGCAGTAATAGCGAACAGCCCAGCAATAGGTAAATTTTCTTCATAAGTCTTTGGCATGTTTAAATACAAACACAATTATAATTCATTTAACAGCCTGTTTTAGGTTCAATTTTGAAGAAAACTTGGATTCCAATAATAGATAAAAACTTAACTTTTTTGGGTTAAAAAGTTAAGTTTCTGTTACTTGATTTATCAATAATTGAACCGGCAAATTTCACCGGGAATAATTCGAATGCTGCCACTGGATCCAATACTCCTGCAATCCTTCCTTTGTACGGAATAAACGGCTGATCCAAAGCCTTTTGTTCTTGACAATTTTACTTGGACTTGACAACAGGTCATGCTTCCTCTTTTTCAGCGCTGGCTTGTGTCCCCACCCTCCGCAATGATCGAAAGCGGTCATTGCCTGACTTTTGGGAACCCGTTTAAAAGGAATGTATACTTTATACTCTACGTAATTCGAATCACCGTTCATTCCTTTGGTAGAAATACGGATCCGATTAAAGTCCACTTTACTGTACAAACTATCACGATACAATTGCTTCAATTTTTTCCCCACATATTCACACATTTTGTTCGAATATTGGTGTGCCACATCGGTACCGTTCAAATCCAGGCGATCAATATACTGCTCCGAAACAAACTCAACCCCGCGATACATTCCACTGCAGGCAGAATCCGAACAAAAGGGGGTGTCGATAATGCATGTGAAGGGCAGATTGTGAGAAGAGTCCATAACCATCTCATCCTGGTTTTCACCGGCAAATATCTGTTTGTTACCAGTGCTTTCACAGGAATACGCAATAAGCAGGAGAGCACCGTAAACAATTACTGAAATAACGCGTAACATTTTATTCATTCCCTTAAAAATAATATAAAAGTCAAAAGACTGAATGAAAACAATGTTAAGACCGGTAAGAACTATGGATCGAATGCTTCTAATCTCTCAGGATCCTTACAGGCTGCTTATTTTCGTCAATGGCCACAAAGGTAAAATCACCCGTTACAGCTTTTTCACGAACATCCGAATACATTTGTTCCACAAAAATATCGACCCGTATTTTCAAACTGGTACTTCCCAGGTAAGTCACCTTTCCGATAAGTTCTACGATCGTTCCTGCCGGAATCGGCTTTTTAAAATCGATCTTGTCACTACTCACAGTTACCATACGCTGTCGGCTGAAGCGGGTTGCGGCGATAAATGCCACCTCATCCATCAACTGCATGGCCGTTCCTCCGAACAAGGTATCATAATGATTGGTCGTACTTGGGAAAACTGCTTTAAAAATGCGCGTTTCCGCTTGTTCAATGCGTTGTTCTAATGTCATATCTATATTAATTACGAATTACGTCCGTCAGCTGACGGAACGAATTTGAATGATTTTTTATCTTTCGATTATTTCTTAAAAAGTGTTGAGATCCTGTTAAACCGCTCTTCCAGTTTCCCTGCATTGTATTCTTTCTTCATCTCCAGCATGCAGGGCGCACATAAACATTCCTCGTAATGATCGCAGATATACTGGCTTTCATCAACGCTTAAATTCACACCGGTACATTGACAAAGCGAGATCGATCCCGCTTTGCATTGGAAGGAGGAATTACAGCGCGGACATAAGACTTGTTCATGATCACTCATAAGTACTTCTATTTTATGTTCTGGCTTTCGAAATAAGAATGTAGAGGCAGTTTACTCCTTCAAAAAAGGAATCAAAAAAACAACCTTGACATATAGCTTCAAACCGCGAAAGCATGGTCAATTCCNNAATTACAGTTGCGCGACAGTTCGTGATTTTCACACGATTCCCGATTATTCCATCCACCACAGCAGACTGGAACCTTTTTCCGGGCATTGATCAATAAAAGAACGTTGGGTAAAGGTACTTAGTAATTCCGAATTATGAATCATTGTTGTCCGGTCAAATTTCCACATCTCCTAACGATCCTCTTTGCCTCCCTACTTTTTGTCTGCCCAAAAAGTAGGCAAAAGAAAGCCACGAAGTGGATTGAAGACGAAGTGTAGTTTCATTGAAACGTAACACGAGGTAGCCTTTGCACAATTACAACTTTCAGCCAACAGGCCGATCCGGACCAATCCACGAAAAGCCCTCCTTATTCTTTAGAACAGATTAAAAACCTCATGAAAGAAGGAAAGTAAGAACGACAAATCTTTTTTTGCCGGACAACAGTGATTACGAATTAAAGAAGCAGATCAAAAAAAAATCAGGTTCTACGGAAGTAAAACCTGATTTTAAAATGAGGCAATTTCAATTATTTCATCGTATTTGCACAATTCATTTCTTCCTGGGATCCCCAGTAATTAAAATACTCACCTCCGTATTGTCCGCCACCTTCGTAATCTTTTCTGATCTGCCCGTAAGCTAACCAGCATTTTCCATCGATTGTTACGGCGATATCTACCGGCAAGTACTTATACAATGGTAATCCCCATTCGTTTTTCTTTACCAGCCAGATGTCCGAAGTAATTACTGCCCGCGTTGCTTTTCCTTTTTCAACACCAGCCAACGCCATTCCTTCGTACTTTGGATTTGACATTTTCTTAGGTGCCAGGCGAACAGCATCAACCATTTTCTGGTGGTATTTTGCTCTGTGGGCATCACATTTCCCGCTGCTCACGTATTCATCCAACACTGCTTTCTCTTTCTCCAATTTTGCCTGAACAGCATTGATATCTGTTTTATTCTCCAATAAATACTGTTTGTTGTAAAGAATATCGGCAAGCGGTTGTTCAAATTCTTTCTGATAGCTTTTAGCACTCAATAAATAACTTTCTTCTCCCTCGGAATTTTTCTCATGAATACGTTTAATCACCGCTTCTACCTGTGCATTCAATTCCGGAACTACTTTATAAACTTCCACGTTGAAATAGTTATCGACATCCGCAAAACGTTTTTGAACGTAACCGTCTTTTACATAATCCGGTCTTTTTGTTTCAAACTCAGACTTGAACTTGTGATATCCCGTGTAAGAAGGCTCCAGGCTTTTATCGCTGATTTCCCACCCGCTTGTAGCGAAACGATGATACTGATCCAATTTCTCGCTGTATTCTTTATTCAAAGTGTATACTTCAAATTTCTGTTTGCGGGTAGCTTCTACCTCATCCCAGCTTGCCGCCAGGTTTTTCACATATGGTTTTTTGGACTCAACCGGGTCGTTTTGCAATTTTGTCAGGTTTTCTTTTGCTTTGGCAAGATAACGTGTAGCATCTTCGTTACGGCCTTCTACATTTTTATTCCAATGGTCGTCTCCCAGGATATTCTTTGTAGAATTAATCTCGTCACGTACGATACTGTATGCGCGGTAAGTAGGACTTTCAGGATCATACGCCGGCTCTCCGTTAATACTTCCTGCAGGTTTTGTTCCGGAATTGGATGAAGAACCGGAAGTCGAAGGAACGCTTTCTACCGCTTTTTCGGTTTTTTCCTTAGCACTCTTCAAGGCTCCTTTTAATTGAGCATGACTCAGGGGAATCGTAGTCAATAAAATGACAGATAATGTCAAAAATTTGTTCATAGTTGATTGTTTAATGTTTCACGCTGCGAATATAAGTATTCAACCAGCATCTATTTTGCAAATTACTCAGGTAAATCAGCAATTTAGTATCTTTGTCAAGTGAAAAAGGTATTCATTTACATACTCTTACCTGTTTTTATATTCAACAACTCGTTGGGGGAAGTCTTTAAACTGCCCAAATTTATCGCACATTTTTCGGAACATTATGCCGCCGATAAAAGCCTGGATGTGCTTGACTTTATTTACATGCATTATTTGGGCGATGACCAGAATACTGCCGATCAGGACAAAGACATGGAGCTGCCTTTCAAAAAGATGGAAGATCCTTTTTCCTTCCAGGTAGTATTCTTTCCTCTTTCCAATTTAATCAGCACAGCTAAATTCGAAACGATAGATGTTTACCTGTTTGTGCTGTTCAGAAATGACAAATTCCCGGATCCATCCTTAAAATCGGTATTCAAGCCTCCCATCTTCAATCATTTTTAATCAGGCATCTATTTTGTATCTTTCTTGTTACGTAACAGCTTCATCTGCTTATCGTTTCAAAGAGAGAATCAGCAAACAACAAGTATCAACCATTTTAAAAATGATTTTACATGAAAATACATTTCATCCTATGCGGATTCTGCCTTTTTGCAAATCCGCTGTTAGCTCAAAACTGGACCGGGACCGTCAATTCCGATTGGAACAACCCTTCGAACTGGTCCGCTTCTCCGTCAAACGGAGACAACATTACAATTGATCCGGCAAACTATACAGGTGCCATGGCAGAGCCTGTTGTGAATGTCAACTCCAATTTCACTCCGGCAGAAATGCTTGTACAAAACGGTGCGCAATTAACCATTTCAGCTACGCTTAATACCACAGACCGTGTGGAAATTATGGGAAGCGGAACGCAGGTAATTATTACCAATTCCGGGGCTTTTTCGTTGATTGGAGGCGGGAACAATGCACGTTTGATTTTCGTAGATGATGCCCACCTGGAAATGAACGGCGGAAGTTTATCCAGCGGACAACGCCTGCTTTTTGAATTGGGAGCAACCGGAACCATTCATGCAGGAACGGTAACTGTTGGAGAAACCATTGCACTTGTAGACGGAAGCGCTTTAGGTTCCAGTAAACTGGTACAAAATGGCGGAACGATCACCACCAATGCAGAATTTGGTTTTGAGAACGAAGCCGGTGTTTACTACCCTGCTTTCGAACAAAACGGCGGATTACTGAATATTAACGGCTCATTGCTTTGGCTTGGTGCCGCTCCGGGCGCAGGAAAAGGCTATTTCCGTTCAAACGGAGGAACTGTAAAAGTTACCGGGACAATCGGGAACGATCCGACCAGTACCATGGGAATGCACCTGGAACTGAATGGCTCTTCTGCCGTATTGGAAAATTCGGGAACAAGTGTTCAGTTATTGGTCGGAGATTCGATTGTATTGGCAGACAGCGCTGTCTGGAAAGATCTGAATGCACCAAACTGGATCAATGACGGAGTAGTATTTGGGACCAGCAATTCTATGTTTCAATCCGGAAATACCCTGCTGAACGGGAATACGAACGGATCCGGAACTGCTGTTTATCAATTTGGAAATGTCACTGTTCCTGCCGGAAAATCCCTGGTTCACATTTTCCCGATTGAATTGCGCATCAGCGGAAACATGGATATCCTCGGGTCTTTCAATCACAACAGCAATCAACTGACCCTGAACGGATTGAAAAACCAAACTGTCAATCATTCGTCCAACAACCTGGTTCTTCATCGACTGTGGGTGCAAAACAGCGCAAGCGGCCCTGCTGACGGCGGTTACGGGATCTCTCTAAATACAAACATTACGATCAATAATGAACTCCAACTGAATGACGGAATCATTGTCTGTGCCCCCGGAAAATTAGTCAAATTAGTTGACAACATCTACCTTTTGACCGGATCAACGGATTCTACTTTTATTGACGGTTATGTAGAAAAAACAGGAGACGATCCGTTTACTTTCCCGGTTGGAATGGTTCCTGACCGTTACCGTCCATTAACAATTACTCCTCCTGCTTCCGTAAATTCAATCGTAAAAGTAGGTTATAAAAATACTCCATACAGCTCTCTGACACCTGTTGAAGCTCCCATGCAAAGCGTTAGTGCCCTGGAATACTGGGATTTCACTAATTCGAATCCCACTGACTATCTTGGCGTAACCGTGGGCTGGAACAATGCTTCACAAAGTGGACTTACGGATTGCGCGGACATTTCACTGACAGTTTGGGACGGAACAAAATGGGCATTTACCGCTTCAGGTACTTCGGGGTTGTGCAACGGAGCAGCCAGCGGTGAACTTTTCAGCTTTGGGAATTTACCGGCAAACGGCCCGATAACTATTGGTTTTACAAGTAATGTAACACAACAGACCGCTGTTTTATGCCACGGAGATTCGATTACGGTCGGAACAAACACTTACTCCGCAAACGGAACGTATTTCGATGTATTCCAGGATATCAATGGCGATGACAGTACGGTTGTAACAGTGGTAACTATCCTGGATCCGATCATTAACTCCATCACCGACAACGTCACCTCCATCACTGTTGATGCCCCAACAGCAACNNGTATCAAACGGAACGTATGCCGTAATTGCAAGCCATAATGGTTGTTCGGATACCAGTAACTGTGTGATTATTGATCAATTGGGATTATCAGAATTCAGTACGAATAATCTTGAGATCTATCCGAATCCTTTGAAAACCGGGGAAAAACTCACCGTGAATATTATCGCAGACAGCTATATCATTCAAACATTGGAGGGGAAAAACATACTTCCGGAATCGGTTTCATCTGCAAATGGAAAAAGCGAAATCCAACTTCCTGGATTGAGCAGCGGAATTTATCTCCTAAAAGCGGTTACCGGCGCATCTGCCCCGCTCATGGGACGTTTCAAAGTCGATTAATACATCCAAAAATCAGGTATCCCCGATCAGTAATAACCGGTCGGGGGTATTTGTTTTCAGCTGTTCGGATAAAGCTCTGATTTCTGATACAAAGACATCGGAAGATCATACAAAGGCGTGTGATCCTCGTGCTAAGACGTGTGAAAGTCAATCAGAAGCATGCAGATGTAGTTACAAAGGCATCGAAGAGTCAAGCAAAAGCGTCGGAAGCTCAATCAAAGGCGTGTGATCGTTGTGCAAAGACGTGCGAAAGTCGATCAGAAGCATACAGATGTAGTTACAAAGGCATCGAAGAGCGAAGCAAAAGCGTCGGAAACTCAATCAAAGGCGTGTGATCCTCGTGCTAAGACGTGTGAAAGTCAATCAGAAGGATGCAGAATGGTTACAAAAGCATCAACGAGTGAAGCAGAAGCATCGGAAGTTCAATCAAAGCTTACCTTTTCCTAGTTGTTACGGCCGGTCCACAAAATCAAAAAAGAAAGCGAATCCGTATTTTTCTTCCAATTCCTTCTTGCGTTTATCGACACTGAATTTCTGCATGTGTATTTTTGCGCGGTTGGTATCTGCCCGCTGAATACCTTCAGCCGTATCATCATAGGTCTGAACTTTACTTCGCGGGTCAAACCCAAAAATATTGTAGGAAACTATTTCCTTCGGAAATTGGCAGGTTTCGGCAGGGTTTGTTGATTTTTCCTTGAACCACAGGATCGATTTTTCTTCCAAAATCCCGTAATCTTTCGGATGCAGGTATCCCATTTCGACCGCTTTAAACAGTGCCCGTTTATTTTGCTGGAAAAAACATTGTGAGTGGAGCACGATATTCATCGGGCATTTCAAACGCAATTCACATTCTTCGGAATACTGAGTATCTGTCATCGGCATACCGGCATACAAATCTTTTCGTCCGGTTTTTTTGTAAAATTCGGTCCACATTTCGGTCGTTGTAATTCCCAATAAGTGCTCGTTGGGGAAAACACCTTTGTTTAGCAGTTCCGTTAAAAATTCCCGGGTTTTATTCTCATCCTGGTGGAACTGCTGGCTATCCCCACCTGTTTTCAGCTTCAAACTATCCGACTGATAACACATGACGCAAATCTGTTCCAACAATGCTTTATCTACGTTTGGCTGTCGTCCGTATTGCTTATACAAGCGTGCTACTGTTTTATACAAATCCGGATAGTACCGGTCCTGGATAAACTTGCTGGCAGTAACCGATTTCAAAGGCATCCCGTTCTTGAAAGCAACGGATAGATAATTTCTGAAGCGCAAACTATCATTCAGGTAAAGCGCAATTTGAGCGGCAATGTAAGGATCTTTCAAAAAAGGCTTGTTAAGAGCAAATGCGCGGTCGTAATACATAAAACAACTCGAATCCATTTTAAGGACAAATTCTTCCTCAGCCTTGTTTACCAGCTTATAATATTCTACGTAAGATTTATCCTGGGAAAACACATTGAAAGCGGCCACTAATAAAAGACCAAGCACATAGTTCTTCATATCATTTGAATTGTCTCCGCCAAATTTAACGAAACAAATGACGAATCACACTTCCATTCGATCTAATTATCAATTTGTATGAACCTGCCGGCACTCATCATGAATTTCATTCCGTTCAGTTTGAACGTTTTCCCGTTCCCCATTTGAGCGATATTTGTAAGGTCTTCCTCCATGGTGTGTACGCTCCCGCCTGTAGCATAAGCAAGGTCGAGATACAAAGTATTCACGCGGTCTTTTACTCCGCAGACCACAATCTTCAGCGGTACTTTTTGCTGTTTGAGGAATTCCACGAGTTTCATGTCGCAGGGATCTTCCCAGTTATCGGCAATCAGGACCACATTGTTCTTGTTCTCCGGGTATTTTTTAATGGCATAGCAAACGGCTTCCAAGTCATTTTCTATGTGATTTCCCTTTTCCATGGCAGTGTATGCCAGTTCAATAACTTTATCCGCATTCGATGATTCGATGGTCCAAAGCCCGGTAGGATCCAATGTTCCGGTCTGTGTATTGCTGTTTTCTTCATCGTCGTTAAAAAAGACGATCTGTTTGAAAGTCTTTAGTTTCTGATTGGCTTTGATCCAAAGCAGCAGCTGTGAGGTGTACGGGGCCATACTTCCGGTGACGTCCGTGACAACCAGCATATTTTTCCAGGTCGGCTGGCGCTCGAAAACTTTCAGCAGGCTAGAATCCTGCGGAGGTGTTTTTTGTTCTACAATATCCTGGATGATTTTGTGCTCTTCCTGGTAAGTCGGCATCTTCCGGTAATAAATTTCAAAGCCATGGAAATACGTGTGCATGTCGCGCTGCGACTCTACCCCCGTCTGCTTCACAATATTCCAGTCGATAATACTGCTGTTGAAAGCTTCCGGAAGCAGGATGTACAATTCCAAAATGCGCCGGCGGTTCAGTTCCGAGAAATCCTTCCCATAAGGGTAATCGGAATAGACCAGGTCGACACGAATGATTGTTTGGTCTTTCAATGCTTTCACATCTTCAGGATTCAGAATAGTATGTTCCCCGGGGGTCATCCGTATCCTGGCAACACTGTACCCGTTTTCAAGCGGCCGGTACTTCGCGACTTTCAGGGTATCGCGAAAACGGAAATTCTCTCTGATGGAGACTTGTGCAGTAGTTGTCTTTCCTATCCCAAGAAAGAGTAACAAAAGTGGAAGTATCGATTTCATACTCCTATAATACAAGGAGTTGAAAAAGTAACACAGAATAATTACGAATTACGAATGCGTAATTACGAATCATTGTTGTCCGGTTAAATTTCCAACACCTCCTAATAATTCTCTTTGCTTCCCTACTTTTTGCCCGGGTAGAAGAATGAGCACTGCTCATGAAGACGAAAGTATGGCTTTCTCAAAAAGTCAATACTGAGGTAAGTAGGCAAAAGAAAGCCACAAAGTGGATTGAAAACGAAGTATAGTTTCATTGAAAAGTAATACGAGGTAGCCTTTGCACAATTACAGCTTTCGACCAACCAGCCGATCCGGATCAATCCACGTAAAGGCGGGATCAGGATCCAACCAAATCGGCTGGCTGTCGTTTCTTCAAAATGATCTGAAGGACGGGTAATGATTGTAAAAATCGGCTGGAACGAGCCAGAGACCATTTTTTTTTGTGTACAAAGTAGTGGCGAAAAATTTTTCGCCACTACTGCAATTAATCATTCGTAATTCGTAATTAGATAGTTATTTATCTGAATAAAGCGGCGTATTTTGCCCGGTTATCAATCATTATCCAGGTTAAAACTGCTGTTAAAATAAGCGCAATCGGCAAACCGGATGGTGCATTAAAAATATGTGTGAGCAAAATTCCCACCATAACCGGAAGGATCATCAACGCTCCCAGCGCACGGTATTTAGGGATAATCACCAAAACACCCCCGATGATCTCTACTACTGCAATCAATGGCATCAACCAGGTAATTGTAGCAAAAGCCTCTACCAGTTTTACCATATTTTCGGGCATATCTTTTGGCATCGGCATGTATTGGAAAATCTTGTTGAGTCCCGAATTAATGAACATCAAACCGAAAAGCAGGCTGACAACAAACAAAATCTTATTTTTCATCTTTTACTTTTTAAGTTTTGGTAATAATTCATCCAGCTGCTCCATTCCCATCGATAAACCTTCTTTGAAGCCCATTTTGATGGTTTCTTCCAGCTGGGCAAGGTCATCGTATGAAATGTGGATTGTTACTTCTGTCAGATCTCCTTTGCTCTCAAAGGAAACTTCCCATTTGGAATGCGGCATATCTTCATTAACTTTTCCGTTGCTATCCGTAAATGCATCCAGGCCGGCAAAAGAATCCTCCGGACGGATCTTTGTGTAATTCACGATGGACCAATGTTCCTGCCCATCCGGACCAACCATGGCGTATAACCAGGTTCCGCCGTCTCTGAAATCCATGGTTTTCGTCTGTGCATTCCAAGGTTTTGGTCCCCACCACTGGTCCAGGATCTCGCTTTTGGTGTATGCATCCCAAACAAGGGATTTGTCTGCCGCAAATTCTCTTTTTACGGTGATTGTTCTGTTGTCTTTATCTACAGAAAAATCAAGTGCTAAATGGTGTTTCATCGTCTCTATTTTTTTATGATTAAAATTTCCCTTCTCCTTTAACAATTCACTGGATTCGTAACTTTCACACGTAACTCCGAACAAGTTAAAGCTTCCAAAAAGGGTATCCAAAAAGTTAAACATTTTTCACTTTTGCCTTTTCACTTTCAATTGGTGTGGTTGACCATCCAGTTAATTCCGAATTTATCCGTGAAAGAACCGTAGTATGCTCCGAAAAACATATCCTCGAGCGGCATGGTTACCCTTCCTCCTGCTGAAAGTTCGTCGAAAATGCGTTTCGCTTCTTCCCGGGTTTCCGGCTCAATGGAAATATGCATATTGTTCCCGGAATTCAGCTCAAATCCCATTTCTTTCGGAGCATCTGTTCCCATCAATACGTGATGTCCGGTAATCGGTAATTCCACGTGCAGAATCATTTTTTTGACCGATTCTGCTACCGGCGGGTGATTTCCGTCTGCCGGGATATCTCCGAAGCGCTGGATTCCTTTTCCCGAAAATTCGGTTTTGAAAACGGACTGGTAGAATAAAAATGCTTCTTCCGTATTTCCCGGGAAATTCAAATAAGTACAAACACGCGGAAAACGGTTTGGCTTTAATTCATTACGCAGCTTGAATTTCATCTCGATGTACTGGTCCAGGTTCTCCATTGCCATCGAGAATCCTTCTTTAAAACCATACGAAATGATTTTTTCCAAATCTTCCAGGGTTTCGTATTTGATTGTGATATTCACCGTTGTATTTTCACCGTTATCGGAAAACACATTGTTCCATTGTGAACGCGGGAAGGCTTCATTGAGAGTTCCATGTTCGTCGCAAAAACCATCCAACCCGGAATAGGACTGCTGATTTTCGATGGTTTGGTAATCCAGTTTACACCAGTGGACCTCATTCTCCGGAGAAATCATCGCATAATGCCACATACCGCCTTCCCGGAAATCCATTGATTTGGTCTGAGTACGGAAAGGTTTCGGTGCCCACCAAAGGTCCAGGAGTTCCGGTTTGGTCCATGCATCCCAAACCAATGAGCGATTTGCTGCGAAGTCGCGTGTTACGTGAATGGTGTTGTTTTCCTTGTTTACGGAAAAGTCAAAAAGCAAATTTGAATTCATTTGTCTTTGTTTTTTAAAGTTGCTAATACATCATCTAATTGGTTGAAGCGGCTTTCCCAGATCTTTTTGAACTGTTGCAGCCAATGATCGATCTCTTTCATTTTATCGCCGTTGAGTTGATAATAAATCTCTCTTCCCGACTGGTTCTGCTGCAGTAATTCACATTCGGTGAGAATGCGCAGGTGCTTTGAAACTGCCTGACGTGTGGTATCGAAATGCTCGGCCAGGGCATTCGGTGTCATGGATTGAACAGCCACCAGCAGGATAATTGCTCTGCGGGTCGGATCTGCTATTGCTTGAAAAACATCTCTTCTCATGTCATTGAATTTTAAAATCCGAAACCAATCGGTTTCACAAATATATACGCAACTGATCGGTTTCGCAAATTTTTANNGTAATCGATCCGGAAACGGAAACTTCCATTTTGTGGTATATTTTACCAACCAGCGGATTTGCTTTGCTGCTTTCGCTTTATTTCATTATCCGGCAAAAAAGAAAAAATAAATAGTCTTTATTTTTTGGAAAACTTTCGACGAAAGATCAAAAATGTTCCTAAAACACTTACAAGCGGAGTCCCGATATGAATCGTATCAATCAGCGCTCTATTTGCAGTATAAGGTATACTATCAGTTATCACAACTGCTGCCACTGTGGAAATCACAAGCACAATCGCTAAAAGAAGCTTCCCGTTTGATTTCCATTTGATACCTGAAATAAAAACGGTTAAAGCAATTACAATAAGTAAATCGTAAAAAAGAGAAACGAGCACTTCTTCTCCATGGGCAAAGACCGAAACAGGAAACAATATGCCCAAAAACAACAACCCGTTTTTCATCTTACGATGTTTTTGCGCATCAATATTTTATTGGAAATGAGTGTCGATCCGTCATAAACTTCCTGTTTCAGAAAGCCGTAATCCGAATTCACGTAATAAAAACTGCGTTTACCTCCTGCGGTTGGATCATTTGTAATTTCTGTTCTTAGTACCTGGTAGTAGAACTGATCGTAAACGAAAAGGGAATCATAGCGGGTTTCGTTTTGTGCCAAAGAGTTGTTATAACCGTCGTAAATATTCACACCTGTGCCAACTGTTCCTTCAAAATCTTTAAAAAAACCACCTGCAACAATGATGCAGCTAGTCGGCTCTAAAGGAGAAGAAGATAAAGTCAGGAATTGATGATGCTCATAAGTGGTGCAAAAATCACCCATGAATCCATAGGCAAAATTGTGGATGTAAGTACTATCGATTTGTAGACTGGCAGAATCAATTGTCACCCAATAGCTTCCGGTGCGGTATTGACAGTTTAAGAGATCTGCAGAAGTAATATACACATTCCCGGGACAGTTGTTTTTAGTTGGTTCTTCTTCTTTCTTACAGGAAACAATTAGAAGAATGACGCTCAGAAGGCAGGTTAATTTTCTCATAGCATTTTCAATTCAGGTTACTTAAAACTAAGCTTTTCTTTTGGAATTCAAACTCCTGACTTCATTCAAAAACGTCAAAAACGTCAACCTGCGTGAACAATGCGGACAAAATTTATCTTTTACCACCAGCGGGTTTTCTAATTCTTTCACCAATTCGAAATGCTGAAAACCGATTCGTTTTCCGTCAGTAAAACCGAAATATTCGGGCCGGTATGAGCCAAAATCCACATCGCAAAAGTTACAAAGAATCAGTCGAAGTCCCTGGTAGACCTCATAGATGCTGTAAGTGTGAATCCCCTGTTTCAAATGGTTTATTTCTTTCGGATCCCAGCCACAATCATCGCACGGAGCACACTCGCGTACTTCCAGTTCGTGATAGCAAATCGGACACTGTTCCATAGCCTGATGCATTTAAAGGCTAAGATAATGGAATTTGAATTTTATTCATTGAATTACAGTAATTTATACTAAAACTGCTTCGGCTTGGTCTTCCGGGAGGCGTGTTCCACCAATTCATCCAACCGTTTCTGTCGAGTTTCCGGTCGTTTGGCACTCAGGAGCCAATACAGCATCATTTTCTTTACGGATTTGCTCAAACTTTGAAAATATTCTTTTGCTCCATCGTACTGATCCAATGCAGCTTCAAAATCGTTGGGAACAACCAGTTCTTCTACTTCATCGAGGATGTTCCACGATCCGTTTTGTTTAGCGATGTCAACGCATTCAAGTCCGGCCCTTGTCATCAATCCTTCATTGATCAGGCGTTCGATCTTTTCTTTATTGATCTTCGACCAGGTGCTTTTGGCTTTTCGTTTAGTGAAGAACTGGTGCGATTTTTCGGAATCGATCGCAATTTTCTTGCTGTCTATCCAACCGAAACACAGCGCTTCATCTACAGCTTCACTCCACGTAAGTGTTGGCTTTCCGGAAGCTTTGGTAAAAAAAACAACCCAGCAAGCTTGTTCTTTTACGTGGTTTTCTTCCAGCCATCGGCGCCATTCGACGCGGCTCTCGGGATAAAAAACGGGGATCTCTTTTTTATTCATTTCCATTAAACTAATTATAAATTCTTATCACTCTTCTTTAACGGAGAGTTGTTTTTGAAAAACACTGCAAACCAAAGCGTTCCAAACAGCGTATACTCCAGGAAAGCCAGCAATACAGTAAACCAATTGATCAATAAAGTAAGTCGAACCATTTTCTTTTTGAATGCTATTTCAACAAACTTACAAGGCACTACTGACAACCCTATGGCAGTGGGTGAAAACAAAATGAGAAAGAAAATGAGAATGAGAAATTCTAATAGCTAGTTCACGATGAACTTATAGCCTATTCCCCGGATGTTTACGATTTTGATGCGCTGGTCGGGTTCCAGTTTCTTACGCAGTTTAGAAACAAATACGTCAAGCGTTCTTCCGATGTAATCTCCTTCGTCCCCCCAAACGATTTTCAGGATATGTTCCCGTTCGATAGATTGGTTCTTATTTTCATAGAGCAGGGAAAGCAGATCGGATTCTTTACTGGATAATTCTGTCTTTTCGTTTGAATGCAGGAGCGTCATGTTCTTCCGATCGAACAAAGTATTGCCTATAATTGCAATGTCCGGATCACTGGTATCAACTATCCGACCCACAGCGGCTCTTTTCCTCCTGAAATAAATCAGTACTCCTATAAAAGCACAAATCGATCCGATGGGCAGCACAATCAGGGAATAAGAAGATCTTTTCTTAACAACCGGGAGAGATCGCTCTGATTTAACAGTTTTTTTTACCGAAGGCAACGATACCGGCTGATTTTCCATAAGTAATGGCTGCATTTTGGGCGCCTGGTAAAGCGATCCGACATCCTGGTTATACCTTTTCAAGACTGTAAAGAAAATGATGTAACACGCTTTCGGTTGATGCCGCGGTCCGCAAGGCATTAATTCCGGATTGATCGAATCACTTTTTTCGTAACTGTAAACGACTTCATCATTTTCACAGCGTTTTACTTCCACAATGTAACTACTTGCGGCTTTCATTTCCAGGATTACCCGGTCAATGGTTGAAGCCAGATCTCCCGGATTAAAAGCAAATGCCGTCCCGAATTGGATTTTATAGCTTTCACCTTCTTTTTCGATGGGAAATACGCGTGAAGTACTGTCACCGGAACTCAACAATACCTGGTGTCCGACCATTCGCAGTGAAACCAACAGGTGTTTTTCTTCTTTCGGTGTTTGAGCATAACCGATTGTTCCGCTAAAAAGCAGCTGAAGCAAGATGTAAGTGATGATTTTCAATTTTCCGGGCATCGTACTGCAAATCTAAAGGAATACCCACTGAACAGGAAGCGTTCCGACTGTAATTTACATTAATTTACACTTGGAATTACCAATTATGAATAGTGGCAATACTACAAGACAACATCCTACTCCTCACCTTCAGTCACGGAATTTTCCTTCATCTATTAATTGCAGCAGGTAATTGTTCAAACGTTCTATATTCTGTTTTTGTCCTTCATCGGCTTTATGAGCTTTTACGATAACCTGGTATTGTTCTTCGGAATCGAACAGCATATTCCATTGGAGTTCGGTGCCATTTTCAACAGATTCGAATAAAACAGTCGTTATAAAATGCGGATTGAAATGTTCAAAGACAATCTTCTTCAACGGAATGATCTGTTTGTAGACGCTCCTGTTCGGATAATTTGTCCCGTCCGGGCCGTGAAGCGTCAGCTTCCAGGTCCCCTCTTCCCGAAAATCCATTTCATGAATAGTCGTGGAGAATCCTTCCGGTCCCCACCAATGCACGATCTTTTCCGGATCCGTCCAGGCTTCCCATACCAAAACAAGAGGTATTTGGAAGGTTGCTGTAGTTTGAAGTTCTTGCATAATTCCTACTAAAAAAAGGTTCAAAAGGTTCAAGAGTTAAAAGAGTTCAAAATCCCATCCGCTAAAGCGGATTGGGTTCAACAAGTTAAACTAAAAATCTTGTTTGAACATTTGAACATTTGAACTTATTTAACTTTGTTTTGTTACACGCTCAACATCCCTCTGAACCCACGTGCCGCGTACATCGATTCAGCGCCGTTGTGATACATAAAAACGGTTCCATAACGCTTGTCGCAAAAAATGGCTCCACCCAGTTTACGAATAGCTTCCGGAGTTTTTACCCAGCTGGAAGTTTTGGTGTCGAAATTTCCAAGTTTTTGCAATTCGCGGTATTGCTCCTCCGTTAAGAGTTCGATCCCCATTTCTGCCGCACGTTCCAATACGCTGCCTGCAGGCTTGTGTTCTTTTCGCGAATTCCATGCTTCCTGATCATAACACAGACTTCGCCGGCCTTTCGGGCTTTCAGGTGAACAGTCGCAAAAGAGGTATTCGTCTTTTTGTTGATCGTAAGCTATTACGTCCGGTTCACCTTCCGTAGCTTCCATTTCATCCAATGACCACAATTTCTTTGGATTCGCTTCCAATTTAGCTTGTATTTTCGACCAATCCATGCATTTATGACGGTCCATGTGTTTTTCGAAGCGCTTTTTCAGTACGTTCAATAATTCCTTTGCCGCTTCTGCTGATAATTGCTTACTCATTTTTCGATGCTTTTTTCTGTATCAAATATTCATTCACGTCATTCAATCCTTTTCCTTC
>DJFP01000178.1:0-21514 GCA_002432565.1 Flavobacteriales bacterium UBA5869 | reverse complement strand
ACCGGGTACTCTTTGGTCTTTTTCAGCTCCACTTTCTTCCCGGATTCCTCCACCTCTACCGCCTGGAAAATGTATGCTTTCAAATCGGCTTCCAGTGATTTTATTTCTTTTAAGCTGGTAAAACGCACTTGTCTTGCCGACTGTACATTTTCCGTCTGCTGAATAAGAATCTTTTTCGGGTCCTTCATCAGCGCACCTTTAAAGAACAGGAATGCACAGTATTCTTTGAATACATGGATCAACACAATATTCTTTTTTTCGTAGGTATAACAAGGACAGCCCCATTTCAGATCTTCTGTCAGATGGCATTCCAGGACAATTTTCCGCAATTCCTTCACCTCACTTTTCCACTTTTCTTCTTTCTCGAAAAACCAATCCACTTTCGGGTTCATGTGCTCAATTTGTTTGTGTTATTCTTCGTTCAGCCGGTCTGAAATACCAAGATACAACAGTTAGTACTAAAAGCAAGATGGAAGGAAAAATTTCACTCAGCGGACTGCCGGATGCAATGTGCGAAAAAGCAGCTCCCGACATGGCGAAGAAAAATCCGGCGTAGGCCCATTCCTTCAAGATCGGGAATTTCGGGATCAAAACAGCAATTACTCCCAGTATTTTCCAGATTCCCAACAGGGTTAACAGGTAAACCGGGTATTGCAGCGCGGCCATACGTTTTACATCCTGTTCCATTTGAAGCAGCTGCACGATGCCTGTTGAAAGCATTCCCAGCGAAAGCCAGATTGTGGCGATCCAATAGCTAATTTTTGTTGCTCTATTCATAAAATTATCAATTTTGAAATTATCAATTATCAAGACTTTTCAAGAGTCATGCTCTTAATCATTCTGCCATTCATAATTGATCATTTAGTATTTCCTGGATGCGGTTATGTGCCATATTGATTCCCTGTGCAAACGGAAGTTTCAGTATCTGATCGCGGATCTCGCTCGAACGATAGATCACATGCATAGTCAGCTTACTTTTCTCGTCAGACAATTTCTCAAATTCCAAAAACTCCAGCTGGGCACCAAAAGGAGCATTCTCCATTTCAAAGGTCCGGATAATCCTTTCATTCGGGATAAAATCGTGAATAACTCCGTTGAAACCGTGTTTGTTTCCCATCGGATCGGTTGTTTCAAACCGGTAACTCCCATGCTTTTTATTTTCCAGTTTCAGCACTTTTGTTCCCATCCACTGTTCCACGATGTCTGCTTCTTCATACGCTTTGAACAATAGTTCCAAAGGCAGATCAAACTCGCGGGTGATGATCAACTCCTGTTTGCCGTCTTCGGCATGAATGTGTGTTTTTCTTTCCATGATAAAGTTTAAATCATTCTTGATTATTTATTCGGATAATTTTTCATGATTTCTTCGAGTTTGTTGAATCGTTCATCCCACATTTGGCGGAACGGCTCTATAAAGTCAGCTACTTCTTTCATACTCTTTGCATTGATGTGATAATAGACTTCCCGGCCGTTTTGTGTTTGATGAAGCAATTCGCATTCGGTCAGGATTTGTAAATGCTTTGATACGGTTGGTCGTGCAGTATCAAAATTAGAAGCAATTGCTCCTGCAGTCATCGATTGGGAAGCCAAAAGCAGTAAAATGGCTCTTCTCGTCGGATCGGCTATTGCCTGGAATACATCCCTTCTTAAATTCATTCGATTGTTTTATTTATTATTTGTCGCATGGAACTCCATAAAGCTCCGTTTCATTATGTAGCTATTTGACTACAAATATATATGAAGCCATTTAACTACACAACTTTTTTTTAAAAAATTTCAAATAAAAAAAATTCCAAATCCAGGACGGACGGAACCAGGACGGAACCAAGTAAGATTATTCTTTGTTTATTCCTTTTGAAAATCCCAGGACTCGTAATCCTGAGAGCGAATCAAGTATATACTATCATCGCTCTTATTGATTGAATAAATCATCACAAGAGGCTCTGAAAGATTTTCAACTTCTGTTGCGGGTAAATTCGAAAGTGAAAAAGGAAAACAATGAATAAGTTATCAAAAACAACAATCAGGCTGTCTCCATTCAACTGCCAGTTCCCTATCCATTCATAATCGAAAAGATTCACAAAAACCGTATTGAAGGACGAATCTCTTTCCAAAAAAGCTCCATGAGTATCATTCAAACACAATTTGTGAAGGACAATTGTATCTACTATCGGCTCCCCGGGAAGATAACTCAAGTTACCCAACATTGTGGGTACTCCATCGGAATGAAGACCTATTTTTTCCTCATAGATATATTCACCGGGAATAGTGAGTATTTGAGTCATTCCATTCAGGATCTGAAAGAAAAAAAATTGATAATCAGGAATTTTTTCATTTTTAAATTGGTTGAGCAGGAGTACAATCCAACTTTTCAATCGTTCATTTAACAAAACCTCTGATTACTCAAACTCCAGTTCAAAAGAAACACCTTCACTGCTTTTTTTTCTTTGGACTGTTCCATTGAGCTGGTCGGCAAATCCATCTATTAAAAAATGTCCGAAGTGATGTTCGCCGTCATCTTCTTTTTGCTCCGAAAATCCTGCACCGTCGTCTTTATAGGTCAGAAGGTATTTACCGTCTTTCAAGCGGAGTCCCAGGTAAATCTCCCCGTGGTTCCTTCCTCTAAAACCATGAAGAATGGAATTGGTTATCCATTCGTTGATCAGCAGACCAAGCGGAATCATTTTATCTACCGGAAGTTCCAGGTAGTCGATATCCAGGTTCAATTTAAAATTATCCGGTTCACTGACCAATGGGTTCAGGCAGTCTTTGAATAGCTTTTTCCAATAACTGGCCACATTGATCAACGCCAGGTCCTTGTGCTTGTAAAGTGATTCGTGAATGCTGGCAATTGTTTCTATGCGAGATTGGGTTTTATCGAGTACACCGTTGAAATTATTATCTCCTTCTTCCATTTGGAGACGGATTAAACTGGAAATAATCTGCAGGTTATTTTTCACCCGGTGATGCATTTCTTTCAGAATAACATCTTTTTCGTTATTGAGTTTTTCCAATTCAGCGGTACGTTTCTTTACCTTATTTTCCAGGTCGTTTTTCAGTTGGATCAGTTCCTCTTCGGCCTTCTTACGATTCGTGATGTTTGTTGAAAGTACGAAAATGCCTTCCGGTATGGGTTCGATACGAAGCTCAAACCAGCTTTTAGTACCGTCATTATAAATAAATTCATTTTCAAACTGAAGTGTCACTCGTTCCTCCATGCATTTCTGCAGCTGGCTGAACATAAAGGTGTTTTCGATCCCGGGATAACATTCCATCATGGTTTTACCCAACAACCTATCAACGGAACTTTGGCCCTGGCTCGCAACAGTTGTATTTACGTAGAGGTATTTCCAGTGATAGTCTATCACCTGGAATCCTTCCAGCAGACTGTCAAGAATACTTAAGTTTAGTAGTGATCTTTTCAATGAATGAGTGTTTAATTAATAACGCTTCCAATCGCAGGTTTAAAGTATAAAAAAAACGAAATACCTGCAACAAATAACAACAAAATCAGTCCTGACTAATCAGTTGCCGGAGAGGAGATTATCAGCTTTTTGGAAACAGAAAATCCTTTACCGGAGATTTCGAGAATATAGCTTCCTGCTCTCAGGTGATAGACATCCAGGGAATCAATTTCCTCTCCCTTTTTGCGTTCTACCAAACGCCCGTTTGCATCCCGAACGGTAACTTCCGTAATGATGTATCCAGGAGGTGCATCCATTGAAATATCTTCCGATGCCGGATTGGGCGAAATATAAATTTCTAACGGTTCATTTTCACTTACCGAAGTCGTTGATTCGAATTGACTGAAAAAGCGCCAGATCTCTTTGCAGGCATCAAAATCCATACAAGTAGGTTCCGAAGAGCCCGCTACTGGCCAACCTGGCCAGGAATGCCCACCACCTGTAACTTTGAACAATTCAACGGTATTCCCATTTGTTCCGCCTGTGTAGAGATACCTGACCGCTGAAGCATTATCTGAAGTATTGATATCCGGGATTGCAATTACGGTTGGGGTTGGATTGCAGTTGTTCAGGTCGGCCCAAAACAAATTCGTATCATCAATTCCTTTCATAGTTGAAGTTCCTTCGTAGGGATTCGTATCGTCTTCTGTTCCATGAATATGTAAAACCGGAATCGGGTGCGTTGGCACACATTCATCGTACATATCTACGGACATCGACCCGGTTACCGTTCCGATTGCTGCAAAACGACTGCTTTGACATGCCAGATAATAGGCCATGAAACTGCCGTTTGACATTCCTGTACAATAAATCCGCTGCGGGTTGATGTTGTAATCCGCTGAAATGGTGTCGATGAGTGCTTCCAGGAAACCTACGTCGTCAACCGTTGACCCGAGCACACTTCCATAATTCCAGAATTTCACCCCCAACATGGTTGACCCGTCCGGATGCACCATGATGAAGTTTGCTGTATCTGCTATCGGCCGGAAATCCCTGTTTTGAGCAAACTCGGCTCCACTCGAACTCAATCCGTGCAAACCGATTACCAACGGAACCGGAGTTCCGGGAGTGTACGAAGCCGGAACGTAAAATGAATAAGTCCGCGTAATCCCCCCGTGAACAAAAGAACCTGAGATCGTAGTCTGAGCTTCAGCAGACAGTAGTTTGATCAGTGCACATGCGATTAGAAGTAACCGTTTCATAGAAGAAATATAGCGTTTTTTTGTCAGCTTTTTGAAAAATAATGTGCTCAAAACCTGCCAAATAAAAAAAATCCCGCCCGTTCACCGAAATGAACGAACGGGGATTTTTCACCTAAACCTAACCATTATACACTACTTATGATCTTTAATTTCTTTACCTGTCCGCCGGCAGATCACGTGTCAGCCATCCTTTCCTGCTTGCAGTTGCAATAGCGTACGGTGTGATCCAAAACAAGGTGAACGTGTAAAAAATGCTATATGGATATGCCCATAGTGATTCGGGCAGATTGTGTCTCTTTGTATAAAAGAATACCTGGATGCTCGAGAAGATAAATAAACTTAAAAATGCGGAACTCAGGAACAAGACCGGATGTGTGCAGATCAGGAAGAACATCAGCAGCATTCCCGGGTAAGCCACAAAAACCTTCAACCATTGGTCCAATAAAAGGATACGCGGACCGATTCTTGATTCTTCACGGAACTTTCCGAAAGCAAACTTACTCATAGCAATATTCTCGCGGATGTTGCTTCGCTCCCAGCGGATAAACATCTTGTAAAGGCTTTTATATTTCTCNNGGAATATTTGTATAAACGTATGCGTTTCGCTGGAACAATACATGATACCCCTGTTTCAGGATCATATTGGTCATTGCACGGTCTTCACCGATATCACTCAACTGCCCCATGAACGTTTGGTTCATCCAGTCGGGCAGACAAACCATTACAACATCCTTACGATAAGCGGCCAGTGCGCCGGGTGTGCACAGCACGGATCCCAATTTGCTTTGAGCTGAACGTATAAATTCAAAACTGAAGGTAAAACTAACATTCAACATCCGCGGGATCATGGCATTCCTGGTATTCAGGACACGTACATTCCCGGCCACTGCACCGCATTTTTCATCCAGGACGAATGGACTTACCAGGTTCCGCAAGGTGTCTCTTTTCACAATGGAATCACTGTCAACTGTTACGAAAACATCCCCGTTTGCCAAATTGAAACCGCGGTACAAGGCATGTCTCTTTCCCTGGTTGTGAGGCTGTTGGTAAATCGCCAGTCTTTCACCCAATTCGGCTTTGGCTTTCAGCATCCATTCCCAGGTATCGTCTTTACTTCCGTCATCAATGGAAATCAGCTGTAGTTTTTCATGGGGATAATTACTTTGCGCAAGACTCATTAACGTTCGATATACCAATTCTCCCTCGTTGTAAGCCGGTACAATTACGGTTGAAACCGGGAGCCGGTCGTCAGATACAGACTTAACGGACCTGTAACGCAGGTATAAAAACAAGATATAACTTAAAAAACAAATCTTGAAGATCAATAAGGCCGTTCCCACCACGATAAGTGCAATTCCCCAGGAATTATTCATACGTTCCAGATGAAGTTCCTCGAAATACGGCTGCATGATATAAACCACGAAAGCTGCTCCGACCATTACTAAAATCGCTCCCAAAAGAATTACGAAATCCTGTACTCTACTCGGGCTTTTCGGATAGTAACTGTAAGTTACTTTTTTGTTGGTGTGTTTATCTGAGGGCATGTTGTAAAGCTTTGAATTTCCATACCAACATTTTCAACATTCGTACCGCCGTAAGATATCCGTTGAAAATCAAGCCTTTGCTGATATTCACGTTTTAAGATTTGTAGAACTATTCCACATAGCGTGGAGTTTTTCCCCGATTTTAAAACTAAAAAAGCCATTCATCCCAGGACAAATGGCCAGTTACCAGTTGAAAGATCTATTTATTGCTTTCTTCATACGTTGGACCGTAAAGTCCCGGTACCGGATTTCCCGTAGCCCGAAGGTAGATAATCATTTCTCCGCGGTGATGGTAGATGTGATTGAACAAAAAGCCTCGCGCCACTGTTCCCCTTGGAAAAGGTCCCATGAGGGTTTTATCACCCGCTTTCATCACCCACGGACTCTGCAGATCTTCTTCCGTAATAGCATTTAATGCTTCCCTGGCTTTTTCCACATTCTGCTCAAAAAGCTCGCGCGTAGCATGAATATCTTCAGGAGATCCGCGCTCCAGACGATCGGAAGCCATGTCATACTCATCCTGCGTAAAAGTTCCGACATACCAATAATAAATGGTTGCAATGTGCTGCGCCAATTCTCCCATCGACCAGGAAGTCGGTGACGGTTTATATTTCACATGGCTTGCCGGAACTGCCTGCAGTAATTTCCGGGTGCTTTCTACTTCGTGTTCAAATTCATCCTTTAAGGCTTGTAACATCATAATTCATCGTTTTTGGAAGAATAAGTTACCGCTCTTTGGTTTCGAAACAAAACCGGCTTCTGTTAATAAAGGCTATATTTTAGGACACTTTATTGCTTAAAAAGCATCAAACACAACTAACAGTTGTCAAAAACAACGAATAATAGCGCAAACACAACCAGAAGTAGTTGTATTTTTAGCAATTCCGGAATTACCCCGAAATACCTTTGCTTCATCAAATCAATTAAAGCGAATGTTATGTTAAGCACAAAAATGATCGGTGAAAGAATTACCGAAGCAAGAAAGAAAAAATCAGTTTCGCAAGCCGGACTTGCTGAACTTTTATTCATCAGTCCTCAGGCAGTGGGAAAATGGGAACGCGGGGAATCCCTGCCTGATATTATTACATTAAACAGGCTGGCTGAAATCCTGGAAGTTGACCTCAACTACTTTTCAGAGAATTTCCCTTCCGGAACGAATGATGAAAAAAACACACATGATCCTGTAAGCACAGCTATTCCTTCGAAACCGAAGGAGTCCGAGAAAAAAATCCATTGGGACATGTCGAAAGGAAGCTGGGCGGATGCCGATTTCTCAGGCTTAAAAAACCTGCACGAGAAATTCAGCTCTTCACACATGAAGAACTGTAAGTTTATCAATTCGGATCTATCCGGATTGCAACTAAATGACAATTATGTACTGGAGTGCGATTTTTCCGGTTCCGATCTAAGTAACAGCCGGTTAAAAAGTTCTCACATGACCAAAGATCTGTTCAAAGATTGCCTTTTGAAAGCAACCGAATTCTCCGGAAGTTTTATTTCGGGNNTATTGGAACAGCGTTTCTTTCCGGGAGATGTACCTCGCCGACCTGGTGATTGAAGGATTGATCGAAGACTGTTATTTTGAACAATGCGCCTTCAAACGTGTTACCTTCCAAAATGCAGTTCTCACAAATACTTTTTTTAAGAATAGAAGTCTGAAACAATTACGGTTTGTAAACTGTAAAGCAGACCGCATGACTTATGAATTCCTAAAAAACGGAAAAGCTGATTTAAGCGGTATTGAATTAATAAACAGCTGAAGGGCTTCCTGTTTTATATTCGGAGATTTAATACGGTTCCCGGGAATTTAACCAATTGCAAATTACCAGTTTCGAATTACGAATTGTTCAAAGGGTTCAAAAAGTTCAAGGAATTTAATAAACTTTGAACCTTTGATCCCGACCAGCCGTTGCGGATGAGATTTGAGCTATTTTCTATGAATACAAACAAACGGGCAAGGATCTGCAGGGCAAGTACGGAGGAATTTTTAATCTTGCTGCAAAAAGAACATGCAATTCTTGCAGAGAAAGACGCTTTCAAGGCAAATATCCTGGCGAAGATTCTAAGATCCACTCCATTGCAATTGGAAGAAGTGTTCATTTACCTGTACCGTTATGAAATTGACCTTGTTTTAAGAGAAACTGCTAAAAAAGCAGCAAAAAAGGCACTGGAACATTATGATCGGCTGGATTTCGAATTCCGGGGAGCAGATATATTCAGTGAGATTTATGACGATTTGAAAGCTATTTACAACGTAGACAGAAGCGAATAAATCTCATTGGACTAATTTGTTAAAATAAAAACTCAAAGCATTGAAAGTAAGAATATTAACCTCAAATCTGTTCGCATCTTTGCGAACACTCGAACAAGCGAATTCTCAAAGAATAGAATTTCATATTTTTGAATAAAATCTATAGTCTATGAGTACAACTCCGGAACACGATCAAAAAATTGCCAGACTGACCTTTGCATCGGTTTATCCGCATTACGTTAAAAAGGTGGAAACAAAAGGGCGAACGATCCATGAGCTTCACGAAGTCATCGAATGGTTAACCGGATTTGATGTCAAAAAACTTCAGGAACTTATTGATGAAAAGGTAACTTTTGAAGAATTTTTTGACCGCGCAACCCTCAACCCGAATGCAGAACTTATTACAGGACTGATCTGCGGCTACCGGATCGAAGAAATTAAAACGCCTTTGACCAAGAAAGCCCGTTACCTGGATAAATTGATCGACGAATTAGCAAAAGGAAAAAAGATGGAAAAAATCCTTCGGGGTAATTCCTGAATCACGAATCAGAATAATAATGATCTTCCCATTCATATTCCTCACAGCCTATCTAAGTTGCTCTTCCACACATACCGGACTGCCCAGGAATTAAAACTAAAAAAGGGGACTTTTGTCCCCTTAAACCTAACTCATTTGGTTCTGCTACATGCCAACTTTCAAATCCATATCTAAGTTAAATTTATCAAAATCAATGAGTTTGCAACTTTCTAAAAACTATTTACATAATTCCTACTATTGAACACGGTCCTTTCCAGAAAAATCCCTATTCTTGTTGCCTAAACTTGCGTTCACATGAATAAACCAGCTATCACTGCATTGATTACCGTTCAGGAAACTCACAACACTGTCAATTCGAACCTTCCCGATTCCCACGTTAAAGATTTCGGCGGGAAACCTTTGTTTCAATTAATGATTGATAAACTGCTCAATGTTAAAACTATCGACAAAATTGTGGTTACAACAGATTCCGACAAAGTCAAAAAGATATATGGAAACAATGCTAAAATTTCAGTGATCCCTTTGCCAGATCCGACTACGCTTTCCAGCGAAAATTCTTCGGAGCGTATCCTGGAAGACATGCCCACTTCCGATTGGTTTACCACGCATGCATTAAAAAAATCAACCGGTGAACATTTTATGCAGGTGCAATGCATCAATCCGCTGCTTTCCGTGCAAACGATCGAAAATGCTATCGAACATTATTACAATTATGTCCTTAATGATGAATACCAGCAATTTGATTCTGTCATGAGCCTTTCCAGGATTGAAAAGCGTTTGTATGATAACAGCAATTACCCGGGACCGGTTACACTGCGAAATGAACCGCACTTTGTGATTTTCGAGGATACTATATTCCACATTTTTAACCGGGCATCCTTTGCAAAGAACAATAACCAAAAACTGGGAAAAAACCCGATGTTCTTTGAAGTACCTGAAATTGAGAACCTGGCTGTGGATTCACCTGCCAGCTACAAACTGGCAAAATTGACTTTTGATAACATAGAACTATTTCAGTAATGAAGAAACACCAATGATCAATTATTCCGGCAATTTCCCATCGGGGACTTTATTTCTTGTATTTGTCGATGAACCGTTCAGCATCCCTGTTATTTTTGAAAACGCACCCCGAATATCCTTTGGTTAATGCAAATGTGAGGTGATGATCAACCATTTCGTCATAGATTATCGCTCTTTCATCCTCAAAGACGTAATAAGTTACGCCGTTATATTCGTGCTTTGTCTTTCTGTGCACCACATCTTTCGGTCCTTCGTTCATGAACAACAAGTCATAATTTCTTCCCTTATAAGTGCACCAATGATGGTCTATAAAAGCCCAACACGCCTGTCCATAGACATTCCGTTGTGAATTTCTCCCATGGATCGGGGCACCTGGAACCAACATAGGAATAGGATCCGTTACTATTTCAACATCATCTATTCCGCATGCCTCCGCAGCAAGCTTAAACATAAGCGTCAGTGTTGCGCAGTCGCCCTGCCGGCTTAAAAACCCCGAAACTCCATTCGCCTGGCTGCCAAGATATTGAAAATCCAGGTTATTGAACCTTCTGAACAGTTCCTCTAACTTATCCTCATTATCAGATGGAAGATCTTCCAATAAGCTAGGTGGTACTACACCTGTAGCCGCCATCTTACCGGGATTAAATCCCTTCTGGTACAAATCGTTTACAGTTACAAGCTTTCTTTTCTTCTCAATGCTTAACGACGGATTAATTGCAGGCGCTGTTTCCAGCTGCCACAGCAATTTTTGGGGATTTATCCCAATGGCTTCAGCAATACCCTTAAGGGTTGAAAAATCAGGCTCTTCTTCTTCATTTGATGCCTCTTCGATGTGAGCCCTGGTCGTCGGTTTTCCTTTGAAATAATAATAAAGCAGTATTCCGGCAAATCCTGCTGTTGCAGCCAGCGCAAGTGATTCCAGCTTATGCTCACCAATCTGGATTAATAATTTGGCCAGCCAATCAGGCATGCGCTGTATCGGAGCGTTCGAGTTGCTATTAAACTGTACGGGATTCTCACTTGAAGTGATACTTTCCTGCATTTTCCTTAGCTGAAGAGCTTCCGGTCGATTATCTTCAAAGAGAGGTGTACTGTTCATTTTTTTCCGGGCAAATGCATCCTTATCAGATTGTTTTTTACCCTTACTTATGGTTTTCCTGGTATACATATGTTGAACAGCAAATAGTTCTTTCGAATATAAAACTAATTCAATGAAAGAACCAAATCCTTTATATTAAGATCCTCATTTCAAAAAAAATCCCTCCCGAAATATTCAGGAGGGATTTTACGTGTGAACGCAAACAAATCACTTTTTAATAAACTGTTTCACTGAAAGTTTATTCGTTTGTGTATTCGTTATTTTTAAAATGTAAGTTCCTTTGCTTAACCCGGATACATCCATTTGGTTTGTTCCGTTATCCGCAATGTCGTAGATGCGTCCGGCAACGTCTGTTATCTGGTAGCTGTATTGATCCGCTCCCTCATAACTGATATTCATTACATCCGTACATGGATTCGGATACAGGTTAATGGTCAGTAATTCATTCTCATCGACAACCAATTCTGCATCTTCATCAGCAACAGCAAATGGACTCAAACTCGTAAGACCTGTTCGTGTGATCTCATAGGTGCCGTTTGCTCCTGAAACTGCGCTGGCAGCCGTTTGGGAATCCCATGCTCCGCTAGTATAATGAGTAATATAAGCATTGTTGCGGTCGAAACCGTTTACCTCCGATGCTGCCATCCAACCCAGTTTCAGGTTCATATCTATGGAAGATGCGTCCGATTCCACCAACCATGTTCTGTTAACCACACTTCCGGAACCTGCACTGTTGAATCCTGAATTTTCAGTTCCCCCTGTAAATACTCCGCTAAAGGTTTTTACCATGAAGTTCCCGGAAGCAGATCCGGATGCCTGCTGGATACTCGCCGGTGAGTAATTGGAAGTTGTTCCAACCGGAAATACTTTATACGGATCAGAAGCAGCAATATGCATCTGAAGCATTCCCATGTATGGAGTCATGATATAGCGCGTATCGCTGTAACCTGTAATATCTGCATTCTCTTCAATAATCAAATCTTCGTTCATCAGCATAATGCTTCCGCTTGTCATGGTGAGCTCATCATGGATGTGAAGTTCGGTTCCAAGTACCAGGTCTCCCCCACCGGTAATGTTCACAATCAGTTGCTCCAAATCATTTTCGGAACCGTCAAAATAAAGCGTATCGTCTGCTACTGATGTAATATTCAAATGAAGGTCGGAATTTGAGTTCCCCATAATAGGAGTCAGTATGTCCTGAGTCAGTGATCCGTTCACAACCAGGTTATTTCCGTTCAGGTTCAATCTTCCGTTTACCAGCTCCAGTTCTCCCCCAACGGTTGCATCGTTATCCAACATTACTTCACCCTGTCCGATATTTACTTCTACATCATTCAATCCCGAACCGGTAATTTCCACCCCGGTAGTAACGGTTGAATCTCCCATGTATTCCACATCATAAGAAGCTGTTCCGGTAAAAGTTCCGCCGTTACTTTCCAGGCTTCCATTCATAACCTGCACTAAGCTTCCGGCATTCATCGTTAGCACAGAACCGCTTTCGATACTTACCGTGCCATTATGCAGTTGCAATTCTCCTGCGATGTCTAAAGAACTCTCAAGCATAACATTTCCGGAACTCCCGGTATAATCAACGGAAAACTGGTCAACAGAAGATCCCGAAGTAAACATCAATCCTGAGTTCAATGAACTTGAAGTTTCTATTCTCAGGTTGGATGAGGAAGTAGTTGTAAACATAGCCCCACTTTGGATATCCAAATTCCCCTGGATTTCCAGATCGTTCGCTCCTACATTCAAAATTCCGGTGTTTAATTTCAAGTCTCCATGGATAATCAAGTCACTTCCCAATGTTAAAACTGCCGTATTGTCATCCAAAGTGATATCGGCGTTTTCCATGTTTACGGAATTGATCTCAATACCTGTTGTTTTGGAACCACCAATGTAGTGTACGTGGTAAGCCCCGCCCGAATTGAATACCCCACCGGAAGTTGCAAGTGATCCATCGTTACGAACCACTTTTGCATCTGCATCCAGCATTAAATTCGATCCGGTATTCAGGGTAAAAGAGCCGTCATCCAGGTACAATGAATCAGAAACAGTAACCTGGGAGGTAATCGCAAGAATCGATCCCATATTCGCAAAGGTATTAACCGTTAAATTCCCGGAGAAAGAAAAGGAAACCAAAATCCCCGCAAATTCGATGCGTTGGATATCGATATCACCATTCCCGTTAAAAGTTCCCAAATCAATCGATAATTCACTGTTGGTGGAACTTGTAAGTGTTCCGTCTACTGTAAAACTGTTCAGCAGACCGGAAAAACTTACATCTGTATCCATATTCACCTCGATTCCGGAAGGGATGATGATATCCTGGTTACTCACACTTGCAGAGGGTGCTGTACCTCCCCAGGTTGCAGGATCTGTCCAATTGCCGTCAGCAACGGCTGTAAATGCCAATAATCTTCCGGAGGATATAGCCGTCAGTATAAGAAGCAGAAATCCTGATCTTAGTAATGTTGTTCTCATATACTTAATTTTTAATTATTGATGTTATTCTTATAAAGTTCCAAACTGTCCGGCCAATCCATGTTACATCTTCTTGAAGAAAATTGCATAATTCACAGATAGACCTATTATTAACTATGTTGGTGGTTTTTCACATAGGAATTATATAAATAACAATCATTTAAGTGTAATAAAATCTTGTCGCGTCCTGACTAAATTGAGTTACTCTAAAGAACATTATATGAAACGGATTGTTATTTTATTTTTAAGCTACACTTTCACCTCTTACTGCCAGGACACAACTTATAATCATTTTTCTGTGGATGCGGAATTCGGGCTGAACAATCCGATCTATCCCATGACCGGAGGTTATGATGCTGCGACGCTCAATTTATGGCACGTCGGTCTTGGATTCAGGTATTCCATTAATACTAAATTCGGCGTACGACTTAGCGGCGGATATGATAATTTCAGGGAACGTGCCGGAACACCTGAATTTTCATCAGAATATTATCGCGTTTCTTTGGAAGGAGTTGCAAACCTGGGAAATATCATGGACTTTAAAGAATGGACCAGACACATTGGATTGCTCTTCCATATGGGTGCGGGTTATTCTGTTCTGAATGGGGGATCGATTTCCCCTAACCATATCTTACATGGTATTATAGGGTTCACTCCACAAATTAAGCTGTCGGAGCGCTTTAGTATCAACATCGACGGTTCTGTTCTGGCCAATATTTACCAGAATTACACCTATGATCTCCGGACAACCTGGAACGGCCGTGGAATTGATGGTTATCTGATCAATCTTTCCCTGGGAGTTCAGTACAATTTCGGACGGAAACCACATGCTGACTGGGTTATGATCCAAGGTAAAAATGAGCAGATCGAAAACCTGAGACAACGTGTCGAAAAACTGGAAAACCAGCAGCGTGATGATGATGGAGACGGCGTTGTAAACTGGCTGGATGAAGAGCCCGGAACTCCTGCCGGAACGATAGTTGATACGAAAGGGAGAACACTTGCACCTCGCGACAGTGACGGTGATAATATCCCGGATGACGTGGATGATTGTCCGTTTGAAAAAGGTTCTGCCGCAATGAAAGGTTGTCCCGAACGATCCGGAAGTCTTACCGGCCCTAATAACAGTCAGGAAGTTATTACCATGATCGAACAAAGTGAAGTAAAATTTGAAACGGATAAGGCTGATTTATCTCCTTCCTTTCAACAGCTGCTTAAAGCAATTGCAAAAGTTATGAAGGACAATCCTTCCTACAAACTTCACATCATGGGGCACGCAGATGACCGCGCATCAGAGGAATACAACATGGCCCTGTCAAAGGAACGTGCCGATGCGGCAAAGAATTACCTGATTTCGCAAGGAATTTCCGGAGATCGATTAACAACGGAAGGTTTTGGAGAGACCAGGCTAAAAAGCCCACTTACAACTGTTGAAGGCCGTGCTGAAAACCGAAGAGTACAATTTGATGTCCGCTGATACTTTTGTAAAAAATCAAGGCCGTTCTTATCGAGCGGCCTTTTTATTTGTAATACTTCGATCAATTATACCAACTCATAAATTATCTTTTCACAACGAACTTTCCGGTGCTGATAATCCCATCCGCCTGCTTTAAACCAGCTGCAAAAGTTTGCTCTCTTCACAATAGAACCCCGTTCTCAAAATGAACACAGGTCAGAAACGATACTTACTTCAATCAGAAATAAGATAAGGTGTTGAAAAAAAATTAGTTCCTGATATGAGTAAACGCTTTCCCAAGATTGTCTATGACGTCCGATATCAGCATGCTTTCAGGGCTTTGTTCCGACAAAGTAATATCTGCTGCGAGCCCGTGAAGGTGGACACCCAATTTTGCCGCCTCGAAAGGTTTATATCCCTGTGCCAAAAAAGAAGTAATTATTCCTGTGAGGGCATCACCGGCTCCACCTTTTGCCAGTCCGGCATTTCCTGTCATGTTATAAACAACTTCTTCCCGGTTTATAACTGCAGTATGATGACCTTTCAAAACAATGATGACATCATGCTCGGCGGATTTATCTTTGGCAGTTTGAATGCGTTCTTCATTGGTCGTATGGGCTCCAAAAAGCCTGTCGAACTCACCTGCGTGCGGTGTTAGAATAGTTCCTTCGGGCATACAATCCAGGAGTTTTTTACTGCGTGAAACGATGGTGAGTGCATCCGCATCCAGCAATAACGGAGATTTGGCCTGAACCATTACCAAAACAAGCATTTCTTCTGAAGCCTCATCCGTACCGATACCCGGCCCTGCTCCGATAGCTGAAAACCGTTCCAAATGGAAGTGTCCTTCTTCGCGAACAAGGAGCATGGCTTCCGGAACGGAGGCTTGTAAAATAAATCTTTCTTCCCCCGGCACACAGGTTGTAACCAAACCTGCACCCGTTCGAAGTGCTGCTTTTGAAGCAATGACTGCAGTTCCCATCATGCCGCTTTTTCCTGCTATCAGGAGTGCATGACCATGGTCTGCTTTCGAGGAAAAAGTTCCCCGCTCTTTCAGCAACAGCTGCACCACATTTTTTGTAAGCTTATTCATCGTACTAAAAGGATTACTTCCTAATTTACGCATTAAAAATGAAGGGAAAAACTATCTGACTAATTTATTATTCATTACCCATTCATTATCCGGACAGCATGATACTGCTTATTTTGGAAAACAAAAAAAGAGCACCCAAATGGATGCTCCCTGTATCGTTGCGTCTTTTACTTCTTGTTCAGTTAGTACACTTCAGGCAGGATCAATTTTTCATACCGGCCAATTTGTTGTAATCCAGAATGGTAATGGTGCTTCCTGAAATTTCGATGTACTTTTCTTCTTTAAAATCACTCAGGGTGCGGATTACCGTTTCCTTAGCCGTACCAACCAGGTTTGACAGGTCTTCCCGCGAAACCGGCATGCTGAACTGCTGATCGTTTTCATGCTTGTAGGTATCTGACAATTTCACCAAAGCTTCTGCTACCCGCTTACGCACCGAATTGTAGGCCAGGTTCATCAGTTGCTGTTCATTCTCCAGCAGATTGTTTGAAAGCAGTTCTATAAATTTCCGGGCAACTTCGGCATTCCGGTATATCAATGCGAAAAAATCATCCCGCGGGATCATGTAGAGTTCCGTATCTTCCAATGCACCTGCGGAATGGATGTAAGGTTCATCTTTTAACAAGGAAAGAAAACCAAAAAAATCACCGGCCTTGTGCAGTGTACTGATCAATTCCTTTCCCTGGTCGTTCTTTTGATAGATCTTCACCTTTCCCTTTTCGATAAAATAAACGCCCCGCGGATAAGTCCCTTCGTGAAAGATCACCTCTTTTTTTCGGAACAACCTCAGTTCTCTCGATTCGGATAATTGTTTTAGGGAATCAAAACCTTTGGCTTCATTCAAAAAACGATTGACACCTTCCATACTTTGAGAGAATTGTTTTCTAAGCAGCTCGTTTTTATTTAAACGGGTTTCGATAGCACTCAGCAGTTCCTGGTCGTTAAAAGGTTTTGTCAAATAATCATCCGCTCCCAGCGACATTCCTTTGCGGACATCCCCTCGATCCGCTTTTGCTGTCAGGAAGATAAAGGGAATGCCTGCTGTTGTTTCGTTCTTGGAAAGCAGATGCAGTACTCCGTATCCGTCCAGTACCGGCATCATAATATCACAGATAATCAGGTCGGGAAGTTCTTTTAAGGCAGTCTGCACTCCTTCCTTTCCATTTTCGGCGGTAAACACGGTGTATTGTGCAAGTTCCAATATTTCCGCAGTGTTCTCCCGAATATCCCGGTTGTCTTCGATAAGAAGTATTTTTTTCATAGCCTGTCTTTAAAAAGGTATTGTTAATGTAACGGTTGTTCCTTCATTTTGAGCACTTTGAATGGCTACTTTTCCATTCATCAATTCGACATATTTGGAAACAATGTTCAACCCAAGCCCGGTTCCTTGTATATGGGTAGCATTTCCTCCCCGGAAGAAGCGTTCAAAGAGGTGGCGCTGATCTTCCTCGCTGATACCTATCCCCTGATCCTTTACGGAAAGCGATAATTCCTGACCGCTCACCCGAACATCCAATGCTACTTCAGCCTCGCCGGGAGAGAACTTAATGGCATTTGAAATTAAATTGAACAGGATGTTACGCAGTAATTTAGGATCAAGCCAAACTTTTCGTTCTCCGGAATATACCAGCTTAATGGTTTGTGTTTCTGTCAACATACCCTGCATTTCCGAACTGATATCCAGCAGGAACTGCTCCAGGTCCATTTCTTCCGGAACATTTTCAACTTTCCCTTCCTCGAGTTTGGAAACAGACAGGAAATCATTTAGAATATCTGTCAGGTTAACAATAGACTTTTTAATCTTATCCACGTGTTTTGAGTGGTTTTCACCGTCATTACGCTCGTTGTACTTACTCACCAGCGAGAGTGAAGACATCATGGTTGTAAGCGGTGTGCGGAATTCATGTGAAGCCATGGATACAAACCTGGACTTCATTTCATTGAGTTCCTTTTCTTTTACCAGGGAAGCATCCAGTTCTTTTTTGGTCCTTTCCAATTCCTTAATAGCTTCTTCGAGAACAAGGGTACGGTTCTTCACTTGTTTTTCCAGGTCTTCGGAGTAGTTCCTGAGCCTGAGCTCCGCCTCTTTCCGCTGGGTAATATCCACGATAAATGCTATGACAAAATTTCCTTCTTCACTGCTGTAAGGACTTAAACTTATTTCCACCGGGAATTCCGAGCCGTCTTTTTTCAACGCGAACAGGTCCATGCCTGCTCCCATAGCTCTTGCATGCGGATGTGCTGCATAATCAGCACGGTTTTTTTGGTGCTGATGATTGAACCTGGAAGGAACCAGTGTTTCGATCTTCTTTCCGGTAAGTTCACCCCCTTCGTACCCGAATAACTTTTCGGCACTTGGATTAATGCGCGTTATCCGCCCTTCGGAATCCGTTACCAGGATCCCTTCCGTAGCATGTAAAAACAGGGCATCAATCCCTTCTTTGCTTTCCATTCTTCTCAGTTCATAGTCCATAACGAATATACACATTTTGACAAGAGATCAAAAGTAAAAACCGGGCATTCTGAAAAAGATGATTTTCGTCATCATTTTTAATGACACTGATCATATTCCTGCCTAAAATGCATCCAATGGGGAACAACAGACCATTTCTCTATTGAAAACCAATACTGATATAGATCACATTCCTTGTTGATAAGCCTCATTTCCCTCCCGGACTGTTTCCGCTACTTTTGTTCAAAACCAAAGTCATGGAACTTTTTGAAAATTATCATTTCGCGGTTGGTATTAGTGTTGCACGGATATTCCTGGGATTCTTGTTCTTTTTCCAGGGTTACGATGCCGTCTTCAAGATCGGTTTGAAACAGGTAACCGACACGTACCAGGAAAAATTCGGTCCGAAAGGCATTCCGAGATTCCTAACCGCACTAACCGCCTGGTTTACCTCTTTCACAGCATTGCTATGCGGATTTCTGCTGATTTTCGGGATGTTCGAATTCTTTTCGCTTTACCTGCTTGGGCTGAACCTGATTATTACCGGGATCGGTTTTGGGATGAACCTGCCGCTTTGGGACACACGTCATGTATTTCCGAGGCTGGCACTTCTCTTGCTGCTATTACTGACCCCGCTGGAATGGCACTTTTTTACGCTTGATCATTTATTCATTAATCATTGAAACATGAAAAAAATACTCGTTCCGACAGATTTTTCGAAGCAATCCGGAAATGCATTGAACTACGCCATTGAACTGGCGAAACATTTAGATGCCGAAATAGAGTTGATACATGTTTATGCTATTCCGGTATTCACAGCAGATTCACCTATTGTTCCTGTTGAAGAACTGCTTAAAGAGGATGTTCTCCAAAACCTGGAAGAACTGAAAAGTCTTGTTGAGCGTACAAACCCGGAGCTGAAAATAACTTGTGAAGCACTTACCGGAGACGCAGCCGCTGCTATCGGCACCTATGCTGATACCCATAAAGTTGACTTAATCGTAGCAGGATCACAGGGGATTGGTTATATACAGGAGCGGATCCTTGGGAGCACAGTCTCAACACTGATCCGAAAAACCAGGACTCCGGTAATGGTCATTGGAAAAGATATCCGTTTCAAGTTACCTGAAAAAGTGGTGCTTGCGGTAGATTTAGCCGAAACAGACGACCAGGTGGTCCTGAAACCTCTGAAACAGCTGGCACGAAAATTTAAGTCCCACATTTGCATCCTGAATATTTTCAGTGAAGCCGAAGCCATGACCACTTTCGGACAAATGGCAGAAAGTTTCAGGCTGGAAAAAGCTCTTAAACAAACCCACCATACTTTTTTTGAAATCCAGCACCCGGATGTAGTACAGGGAATCAATCAATTTGTCACAAAGCAAGGGATCGATATGGTAGCAATTGTCTCCAGGAAACATTCCCTGATCGGACGTATTTTCCGTGAACCGATTACCAACATAATGACCTTCCACAGCCAGGTTCCTCTATTAATCTTACATGAATAATTTTTAATTCACATTCCATGAAAATAACTCTTAATGATCAGCAAAGCATTTCAGACATCCGAAATTCTTTCAATACCCTTTTTCCTTTTTTAAAAATCGAATTCTTTTCGAAACGGCATCAGCCGGGAGAAGCTTCTTCGCTGAATTTCCTGGTCCCGAAGGAAACAACGCTCAAAGAGTGTCGAAATACACACTACACCGAGGAATTGTACATCACCCCGGATATGAAAGTTTCCGAACTGGAAGAACTTCTTTGGACGAAACTAGGACTTGGCGTACAGGTATTCCGTAAATCGGGGAAGCTTTGGCTGGAAACAATCTTAACAGATAACTGGACGCTGGCGGAACAAAATTCGGAAGGCGAATTCCTGAGCAAGAACATCGAACCGGACGAACCGGAATATTACCAGGACAGGGATTGAAGAATTTATTCATAAATAGAAAAGACCGTGCATTTTTTACCCTTATTCATTCTTCTTTCACTCCTTGCTGAGATACTGGGCACTATTGGCGGCTTCGGTTCATCGCTGTTCTTTGTTCCGATTGCGGGTTATTTCTTCGACTTCCATTCGGTTCTGGGGATTACAGCACTATTTCACCTGTCCAGTAACATTTCGAAGATTGCACTTTTCAAAAAGGGTTTTGATAAAAAACTGGTGCTGGCCATCGGAATTCCGGCGGTTGTCTTCGTAATCATAGGTGCATGGCTGAGTAAATTTGTAAATTCCGGCCTGCTGCAATTAATACTGGCTGTTTTCCTGATCTTGCTGAGCCTGCTCCTGATGATCTACAAAAACTTCCAGCTAAAAGCTACTACTGCCAACTCTGTTGCCGGCGGAGCGTTCTCCGGAATTACTGCCGGCCTTTTGGGTACGGGCGGAGCTATCCGTGGTTTAACACTTGCGGCATTCAACCTGGATAAGGAACGTTTTATTGCCACCTCTGCCATCATTGACCTGGGCATTGACTTAAGCCGCAGCATCGTCTATTTTTCCAACGGGTATATGCACAAACACGATTATTACCTCATCCCTATTCTGCTGATTGTAGGTATTTCGGGGACTTACATCGGTAAAAGACTCCTTACCCGTTTTTCGGAGACACAGTTTAAATACAGTGTCCTGATATTAATACTCATGACCGGGATCATCACACTGGTATCCAATTTTGTGAAAACCTGAAAATACTGATCAGAATCATCTGACCACAGAACCCGGATCATTATTCCGAAAGGCACTTCAAACTAGCTTTGTTCCAATACCAAATACGCTGTGATGAAACAATTAAGGGCTATACGGATATTCTCTCTGCTTATTACAGCCCTGATCTGTTTAACCAGCTGGCTTTTTCTCAGGGAACACGGCAAGAATACTCCTTCTGAATTCATGTGGTTTATCCTTATT
>DJFP01000246.1:230-19075 GCA_002432565.1 Flavobacteriales bacterium UBA5869 | reverse complement strand
AACCGGACCGGATACGAAGCTGTTGTTACTCGCTCCGCTGGCAGCAGATGTGCTGGTCATTGTTAATAGATTGACAGCAGTAGTATTGAGGTACCCGTCTGTAAAAGTTAAAGTTCCTCTTACGTTCAGGGCCTGGGCAAGTGTTACCCCGGATACGCTGGTATTGTTAAGAAGCAGGTTCTTCAAAGTAGTAACACTGCTTCCTCCGAAAGTTTGCAAGCTGGAACCGGCAAGGGTTACGAGTGTGCCCGAATCAGCGATAGTTCCGTTGTTGGTGACATCGCCGTAAATCGTCACATTCGCGCCTGTAAAAGTCCGTATATTTCCCGAATTGGTAAGCTGGGCATGAATCCCGGCTGTTCCGGTGAGGAACAAAAGGCAACTAATAATGAGCTTTTTCATGACCTTCTGTTTTATTGGATCGACAGGTTCAACGTTTGAACAGTAACATCTGTAGTTGCAGTTTGATTTGCTACCCAAACTTCAATATAGTCGCCAGGTGCCATCGTCACCCAACAGGAAATTGGAACAGCAACCTGGTCAGTGCTATTGACAAGTTTGACGTCCTGGCGGGACTCAGGAATGACTACCCCGTTTTTTGCAATGTAAAAGGAGAAGAACCTGTTGCTGTTAGGATTGCTGATACTCATTGCGCCTGAAACGTCGAACGAGCGTGTCTTACTTCCTGTGTAGGTAAGTCTGTTATTGGTCGGACTCGTTACGCGGAACAAATTGGAGGAAGTGGTTGTTCCCTGAACTTTTACCGGCGTATTTGTGGCTGAAAAGGTCGTTGCTACGGGGGTTGAGACGTAGATGTTTCCCCCGGCTACTTCATCCTTCTGTGTGGGGAGACCGTTAGCTTCCACTTCCCAGGCATTAGTAAAAGTACCCACTACATAAGTTCCTGTTCCCACGAACATGATAACTTTTGCTGATCCGCTATTAATGCTTGTTATTCCACTGACGTCTAAAGCTTTGGCTGAGTTTGCGGAAGTAGTTAAACGGTCACCACCCAATATTTGTATGACATTGAAAGTACCCACAAATTTTTCGTAGGTATTCGAATTAGAGGCATCCCAAAGCGTATTGTTCAGGACCACATTGTTGTCATTTTGGAGTGTGATTCCATTGGTGTTGACGAAATAAGCTACCGTGGAAAAGAATACGGTTCCGCCCACACCGGTTATAGTCCCGATACTGTTGCTTCCGAGAAAAAAACAGTTTTGGACAAGCATGTTTTGAGCAGTTCCCAGAGCGTCGATATTAAACACACTGCCAGAAGCAGCAGTAAGCGTCAGGAAACGAATATTTCCGGTCTTGTTGCCGGTAAACAATGCACCTGTACCTGTGTAAACGAGTTTGTCGTTTGCCGAATCATCCCCTTTCAGTGTACAACCGTTCAGGTTGATGGAGTTTGCAAGCGAGATGGTTCCGTTGATTTCATATTCAATACCTGCAACCAGTGTAATTACTCCTGCAACAGGAGCGGGAAGATCTGCTGTAGATTTTACAAGAACATAATTGTCTCGTGCTACCCGCAGCATCACCCATCTGCTGGCATTCCAGTAATAATAACCGTTGGGAAGGGTTCCCCCGACGCTGTAAACCAATGTTCCTTCAGCGACTGTGGCAGTCATGGGAGAAGTGCTTGTGAGACTGTTCAATGCTACTCTCGGAGGTAAAAAACCTTTGTTGGTGCTTTCCAATTCAAGCATTGAATTGGCATTAATTGTGTTGGGATTGTCCCCAATTTTTACCTGGGCTGTCAGTTGAATAATGGAACTTACAGCGATAGTGGTCAAAAGAAATAATTTTTTTTTCATAACTCGTATGTTTATGTTAAAACATGAAAACAACGTAAATTACTTTACGTATTTATTTGAGTTGTGAAAGACAAGCGATAGCTAATTCAATGCAATTTATGAAAGAAAAGGTTAAAAACAAAAAAAAAAATCGGATTGACTGTTTTTTAAAGTTCTCGCGCTACCACTGTGTTAATTGACATGTCATTTTAGTTGAAAGGCTTCATAAGCAGGTAGTTGTGTGCTTTTTTTTTGAAAAACATAAGGAGCGAATGAGCAGAATTATTATTTTCGTCTAAATAATTTAACTTTAACTACATGAGAACTGCCTTCGTCGCGCTGTGTATCTTATTGGCTATAAGTATAACCACGCAATCCAAAGCACAAACTTCACCGGTCAAGTTTGCCAACACTATTGAAAACTGTTCAACCATTTCAACGGACGGTTTTATTTCTACCCAGGTATATCCGGGAGCTCTTGAATACGAGTTTGAACTGAAGAATATTACCACCGGTAATTCATTGACATTGGTAAGTGCTTCCAATTCGATCCAGTTGAATGCATTTGCAAGTATCATTACTTATTCAAGCAGTTACCATACAAAAGTGCGCATCAAGTATTCCGGATCCTCCAAAGACTCTTATACGGACTGGACGAATATGTGTGAATTTGCATTGGGACTGCCCCCCAAGGAAATTGCACTGAAAGAAGGAATTTGCGGTTCGGTTATTACGGATTTAGATCTTCGGATTTCTGCCGAACCAATATACAACGCAACATGCTATACATTCTACATTACGAATTTGACAAACGGTCAAACCTATGTATCACCTTGTACAACAAACAATTTCATTTATTTATCTGCTGTGGGGATTACACTTCTTCCGGGCGATGAAATAGCTATGTCCGTAACTTATACCCTTAACGGAGAAGAATCGGAACCTTCCAAACCTTGTGAAATGCGTTTAGACCATCAGCGAAAATTTTGTGAAGTAATACAAGAAACTTTTGATCCTGTCAGTGAACTGAAAAAGATGCAGAATGCCGGAAATAAAACGGTATCAATCAATGTCGGGACCAAATTTGTACTGACATATTTTGACGGCTCAGCATATGCAACGCCTGTTTGGGCAGCTAATTCAGCGGATGTTATTAACACAGCGGTCGAATTATTGGAGGATATAGATGCATTTTTAAACCGGAATTTTGTCGATGCAAGCTGTGGAAATGTGAACCAGCGGATGGGAGTTTCTTTAAGTGCTTATCCACAATCCTGGGTTGATCTTAATTGGTACACAAATGCTTTGGGAGTTGCTTCTCAAAATGTTCAGCCCGAAGACATTAATCTCCTCAGCCAGGGGTGTTCGCAGATCCCCATGGTTCAGTTGGCAACCACTTATTTTCCATATGGTGATTACATGACAATCCCGATCGGGGCTATTTACCTCAATCCGGCAGTTTCAAACTTTAACATGAATTATCCGGGGATGCCTACGGGTGGGGAATATGACCTTTACAGTGTACTTCTTCACGAACTGACGCACATCCTTGGGATTAATTCATCGGATTTCAAGTTCAGGGATCTGCTTTATGCGGGGGCAACTCCATTGAATGCTCCCGGAATTTTTGATTGCGACCCCGATCCGAATTTCAGTACACTTGCTGTTTCCGGCTGTACTAACATAAGCTGTATAGGTAATTACACCAATGATCCTGTTTATGCGCCACCGACATTTGATCCGGGCAGCTCATTATCCCATTTCCCGGATGTTTGTTCCGGTTCGCCATTGGGGAATAATGTAATGAACCCGGGAATCAGTATGGGACAGGTGAAAAGGTTCTATCATCAAAGAGAGGTGAACGCACTGCAGGATTTGGGCTTTAACTTTACAAACCCTTTCAACGGCGTTAACTATACGTTGAATAATTCAAACTATATTGTTGGTAACCACGATGGATTGCTGGTTCAATCCTATCCGGATGAAGGTTTTCTTTGTGACGGTGTTACTTATGCACCGATTGTTCATACGATTTGTGATTCCTGGCCTTTAAATCTGACACCTCTGGTAAATGATATCAATGCTACATTTATCCAGGAAGCGGTCGTTAAGACCGGAAATGCAAATGCTTCCGTTACAATTACAGGTGCTAATAACGATCAGTTGAATTTTACGGCAACACAACCAGGTGTTTACACGATCGGTTATTTGCCGGCAAGCACAGACCGTGAAGGCCTTCCTACTTATATCCAGGTCTATGTTCCTGCATGTGGTGAAAGCGATCTGGATGATTTAACCTGCAATGATACACCCGAGTGTAATCAAATCTGCTTTGGAAATGTCTATGAGCATATCTTATTAAGTGGTAATCAGTTTATATTTCCTGCAATTTATTCGGATAATTCATTCAAAATCAGTTGTAATTACCAGGAAACCGATCAGGGATCAACACAGGAAAGCTGTTATTCATCGCTCTTCTTTTGGGTAAACACAAATCCCGGAGAGAATTATTCACTTTCTTTTAGACGCAGTTATTCTGAAACAGGCGCCACGTCTTTAGGTAATCCCCATGTTAAGTCTTACGCATATTTGGTAAAATCATCAGATATGATCAATGGGCAGGTGAATCAATCCAGTAATAATTTTGTCTTGCCGGCGAATAAGCAGCTGGTATATGAAGAACTATTTACTGCTGATAACTATCCGATTGAAACGTCTTCTTTCTGTTTTGCGGCAAATGATGATTATGACATGCTGGTTTTTTACAATGAGCAGATTAACAATTTCAGCTATATCAGAAGGGGGGACGTGTTGGTTAGAGACCTGGAGTTTATGAAAAAAGAAGTTCCGGTTTTACCAACCGAGCTTTCAGGTTGTGTACCACAAACACTTTCACTTGGTCAAAACTTATGTGCAGTTAGCACGAATACTTTTTCCTGGACATCCCAAAACAGCAATACGGTTCTTAGCAGTAATCAAGTCTATTCGCCTGGGACTATAACAACGGCATTGGACGATAATTACATATTTAATATATCTTATCCGGCCTTGCCATCTACAGTGATTACACCTTCCCAAAACAGTTCCTGTAATTTTTCCGATACGGTTGATATTACGTTTATCGAATGTTGTTCAGGAGGTCAGACCTTTACTCATCCGATGACATGTAATTCTGCCGGAAGGACTTTCGGAGCAGATGTGGACGGTGATAACTCAGGCGCTGTTTATTACAGCGGGGCAATGGATCCCGACATTACATTTGGCAGCCAGACAGTTTCTTGTATTGCATTGAATGCATTGGAAGGCTTCCTGGTAAAGTTTGATGATTTTTGCTTAAGCTGGTTGGTAAGAACCGATTTCCTGTACAGCAAACTTGAAGTGAGTGATGCCGGAAGAGTTTTCTACCTGGGAGGCGTTGACCCTGCAAAATTTAAATATTTAGCACAATTTAATGCTGCGAACGGATCTGTTGTTTGGGCATGGAATGCCCCTCCAGGGGCCCAGATTACAGATTTTGTACTTGATGAAGCGGCATCACAGATTATCGTTACAGGGCGTATGAACGGATCCGGATTCAATTATATGGGAACAACGATTCCGGGCACGGTAGATGATATTTTTGTTCTGAGAATTAGTTACAGCGGAGTGTATATAGCTCATTCGGTTATACCTGTAATCAGCTCTGTTTCCGAATCAAGAGTGGCACTTAAAAATAATAATCTATTTGTTAGTTTTGCCACATCAACGACGCTTTGGAGACTGGCCAAATTGGATTATACTACACTTGCCCTTTTAGCATCTCCTGCACCTGTGCCGATTTCAAGTCCCGGAGGGAACTTTGTTTTCAATACTCTTGAGGTTGAAGGAACAAACTCCTATGTGATGGCTCAGTTCGTCTACGATAATCCGGTTTCATACAACGGAAGTGTGCTGTTGAGTGCTTCAGGTGTTAAACGTACCGGGTATATTAGAATCAACCCGACTACGCTCGGAGCACTTTCTGCAATATACCTTTCTGATATCGGTTTTACCCCAGGCTATATGTTCGGATCGGATATGGACGTTTCGAATGGAAAGGCGGTATTTACGTATAGAAACACATTGAATGAGGTACACGTAAGGGCAGTAAATACAGCGACCGATGCAACACTTTGGGATAAAATGACGGTGGGAATCGGTTCCTCAGACTGGGCAGCTGTCAAGGGAGTAAAATTTGCTGCCTCAAATGTTTACAATACAGGCTGCTTCTGGCAGAATATCCTGATCGACAATACGAATCCCTTGAGTACCATTAATCCCAATACAACTTCTTTCTATGGAATAAAATACCAGGAAAATAGCGGGACAATAACTGCTCTTTCTGTGAATGATGAAATCGCGGAGCATCAGAACAATGCTGAATTGGAAATCCTGGGCCTTGATAACCTGACGGATGGAAATTGGGTGAGTTTATTCCCGAATCCGGGGAAAGGGCTTTTTACAGTTAAAGCGGAAGGAAGTTACCGCATCACAATTCGTGATATTCACGGAAAAGTGGTTGATCAGTATGAAGGAATCGACCAAAGTAAATTCGATATCTCCGAGCGCAGCAATGGAATTTACCTGGTTGAGGTTACCGGGGAAAGAGGTACACAAATTTTCAAGCTTATAAAAGAATAAACAAAAAGTTTTTTGGTTGTAGAAAGGAGTCTTGTTCTAAAGGACTCCTTTCTCATTTTTTTATCCGGCTTCCTGGTCTTCCGGTCTGCCGTCAATCGGCGGATTGGTATTTGCCTTCTCAATTTCTTCTACCTGCTTCACAAATTCGGAAACTTTCAAATCCGTATAAACACCATATGCATCCGTTAATGTCCCCTTTTCACCACGGCTTGTTTCAACCACGTAAAGAATGGCATTGTCGGATGGATCGGATTCGCCTTCAAAGCGGTAAAAATTAATGATTTTCACTTCTTCCGGTGAATACACCTCATGTGTTTCCAGTGACTCCAGACCTTTTTTGGTAGCTTTGAATTGAGTTACGTACCCATTTTGCGAAAGTTTCCGTGTAGTGGAAGAAAGTGTTTTCATAGAATCGTGGTCGCTTCCTTCTCCTTTATCGGGTCTGTCCTTGAACTCGTTGATGCTGTCTGTTGTTTCCATCTTTTCGTTATTTAGTAATTAATAAAACTTAGAACAACTAAGTGGATCGAGTGTCTTCTAAAGTTAAGTCATCCAATCCCCGGGAAAAAGTCTTTTGTGATCATTTAGGATAATTTGGGACTTCCCCGCATACGAAAACGAATCATGGAACTGAAACATCGGGGTGTTAGTTAGCAGCACATTTGTATCCAACTTAGCGGATTTTATAAATGTTTTGGTTTTTTGGATTTGGCTAAAAACGCTTCTACCTTTAAGTATGGAGTTTGAAGTAAATGCAGTACAGTGGATTGGGATCTGTTTGCTGATAACAGGTCTTGTTTTGAATACGGCAATCTTTATCTTTTCGTATTACAAGATTGTGGCGGTTATTCATGAACAACAGGAGAAGAAAGGATATGAGAAGAAGAGTTTTCCCATTATACGGTTTATTTTCCGGTTCCGGAAAGTATTGAAAGAACTTACCGAAGAAGAACACGAACACAATTTCGAATTGGTGATTTCCTTTCTCAAGTGGACTTTGCTGATTGCCGTGATCATGATCCTGTTAGGACTTCTGTTGTTCTTGATCGGTTTCTTATTTTGACACTTAATTAGTCCTGTATCTTGACGTCCTAAAGTTTTAAAATCCAAAATATTATGGCAAAATACAGTAAGAAAGCAGGAGAAAAGGTGGAAAAAGTCATGCACGAATTAAAAGAGGGAACCCTGAAAAGTGGCTCGGGAAAGAAAGTGACCAGTAAAAAACAGGCAATAGCGATCGGTTTGTCAGAGGCACGTGAAGAAGGAGCGAAGGTTCCGAAAAAGAAGGGGAAGAAGTGATTTCGTAGTTTCTCCTTCGGAGAGTCGATGACCATGTTGTGTTCCCCCGGAGGGATCCAAATTTTGTTACTTTAACCCAGTCAAAATTCGGAATTTGGGCACTTGCAAAAATGGTTGAGAAACAAATTAGGATGGTAAGTATTTCATGAAACGTATTTGATGCTAAAATAAGTTGTTTCATGGAGATTTTTTGTCCTTATGATACCTTTTAGTATACCACCAACCGGCTATTCCCCCAATCAGTGAAAAAACAGCCAGCATCCAGAATACCTGCTGATGCCCGCTGATTCCTTTGGAGCCATCAAGCAGATAACCCATGGCAGGACCTGCAAAAATATCCGGTGTGTAACCTACAAGCGAAATTATCCCTACAGCTGTTCCGGTTAATTCCAGGGGAATCTGTCCTTTTTCCATAACCGCAAAATACAGGCAACGTGCGGCGTAAACTCCAAATGCCGTGATCAGGATTGAAACCAGGAATAAAAGTGCGGCTGATCCCGGAACAAAACCCAGTGCGAAAATCAGCGCTCCAAAAAAAGAGACTATAAAGCTCACAAATAATAATAGGGTAGTTTGCCAGCGGTCGGCCAGTATTCCGATAGTGACACCGATAATCGGTCTTACGAATAACAAAAAAGTACCCACTTTAGCGGAATCAACGGAATTGTACTTCATTACATCCCGGGCATACAGCGAAAAAACATCCGTTATTTTATACCCGACATAGGCACATAAAATAATGATCATCAATAACCAGACTGCAGGTAATTTCAAAACACGATTTACCTGTGAGAAACTAATCCGGTCGATCAGATGTTCCTCCTCTGTTTTTGGATCTAATTTCATGAAAAACCAAACCAGTATCCCGACCAAAATAATCATCCCCGATGAAATGAGGATGACCTGTCTGAAAGCTTCTTTATTCTCTTCTATACCGGTTCCTGAAAGGTTTGTGCCCAGGAAAAGAGCAAAAACAAAAACGCCCATTGTGGCAAACAATGCTCCAACCAAACCGCGCCCACCGTCCAGGAAACCAAAAGCTTTTCCCTGCTTTGCTGTTCCACCCCATACTCTGGCTGCTTTAATCATGGGCGCCCAAAACAAGAAAATAGTTGTAAATCCCCAATAACCATAAAGGATTTTTAGAACCGTAAAACCAGGAAACATGGCATAAACAAATCCCCCGAGTGCAGTCAGCCACAAAGCGCTAGCAATTAATTTCCGGGGTGCGAATTTATCTGCCAGCGGACCACCCAACAAGTAGGATACCAATGCAACTATTCCGTAGATTGAAAAGCAGATTCCCAATTGNNTTTTTCGGATTCATTGTTTTTTCAAGGTTTTGACTATTAAACTTACGCATAATTGATTTAAAAACGATACGAACCTCATTACCCAACAGTCCTGAACTCTTAATATCACGAAGTCTTGACACGAAAAACTTTTTTTACTAATTTTCCGACATGAGTTTTGATGCATCAGCTTTCTTAATTGAGCAGAGTATTGCTGAGTTAGGAGTAGATCCGGGATTATGCCGCGGCGAAAAACCCGGACAATGGAATTTGACCTATAAAGGGTCTACTGTGTGGATTGATATTTTCAATTTTCCGCAAAACCCGGATAAATATTATTTCCAGGTAATGAGTCCGTTGGTGGCGGTTCCCGATCGCAACCAGGAAGCTTTTTTCAAAAATTGCCTGGAAATCAATCATACCATGTATGGCTGCGGGATCAGTATTAAAGCCGACTGGACCTACGTGCTCAGTTTGCGGGAGGCAGATAACCTGGACAAGAGTGAAATTGATGCTACATTAGACCGCGTAGCATTCTATTCAGGTGATTATCACGGCAAGCTGACTTTTAAGTTTGAGGGAAGCTGGGATCCGAAACCCAATAATAAACCGGTGAATTTTAATTGATAACCAACTCTCTGTCGCACGGGGAGTTGGTTATTTTAATTAGATCTAAGTCTGATTTGTATTTAAAGATCTTGTTTGGATGAATGCTTACGATTCACACGGATCAATTTGATGATTTCATTTATGAAAACGAATAATAGCGATATGTAGAACAACATGATGTTGTAAAAATGAATTTGATAAATAATTTCCGGATAGGTCAGATTGAATTCTATATGATACGCATAAAAGGAACTTATTACATTAGATAAAATGGAGTATGTGAGTATGCAGAGATTAATCTTTAGTTGAAATCTAAAGTAACTTGTTTTTGGTTTAATAAGCAGATCTGTGAGATGAAGAAATGCTGCTGTAAAATGAATGCAAAAGATAATCACCTCTGTTTTGTAAGTGATGATAGAGTCCGGGTGATATGCTCCTTCTGAAAGGTAAAAGCCTATCAAGATAAAATACAGGGCAATATATGCGTGTTTTTTCCAAACCGATTGTGTATTTACGAAAAAAAACCCAAGAAGAAATGGGACATGGAGTGTATAGTTGAAAGCGATTATGAAATTATTGTAATTCCCATTTTTTGCTAAGCTTAGTGCAATTACTTCTCCAATAAAAATGATGGTCAGGTAAAGTGTCAAAAATAAAACGCTCAGCTGAAAATTTCTTACGGACATGGACTTTCTCCATCCTCGAGGTAAATCCTTTACGGATTTGTTGAATATGAGTAATACGATTAAGGAGGAGGCAATTGCCAGAACGAGAATAAATAGATATAAAATAAATTCAAACACGCCGTAATTTAATTATTTCTGCAATGAATATACAAGGGAACGAAACGTAAAACAGGAGCATATTGATATTTTGCATCAGGAAATAAGTGACATTAATGGAATTGCCCGAAGAAATATCCGACCAATGCATCGTAGACAGGATGCTGGCAAGTAATGAAAATACTAAAACAACCAGAGTGATCTTTAGTTTGAATTTGAAATGATCCGTTTTAGAATGGATCAGTAAATCCGTCAGGTTCAAAAGAGCAATTAAGAAAAAAACGCTGTTTAGTATCAAAGAAATACTCGAATTCGGAAGGCTGAATGGGTAATAATAACCTCCGTAAAAAAGGGAGCCGATTAAGATAGCATGTAATACAATGTAACCGTACCGTTTCCATTTGCTGTGCGTATGAATATAGAAAAAAGCAAACAACGGAATTGGAACGAAAGTAAAACAAAGGCTGAATATAAGACCGTTGTCCAGGTGATTTATTGCAAAATAATTCAGCGTGTTTTGGTTGATAAGGACTAGTGTCAGGAAGATTGTTATAAGACGAATACTCAACCTGAAATTTTTCCGGGTAGTCAAATTTCTCCATACTTCAGGTAGTTTAGCTTCGGATTTACACAACTGCTTCAAATAGAAAACAGAAGTAATGATTCCCAGTAATAGAACTAACAGGTATAGAATAAAAATAATCAACACGTTTGTTTAAAATAAAGCTGCGCAGGTCAAATATACAACAGGTTTCAAAATCTTTCAATATTTGGTTCCAAGCATTCTAAGGGAAGTAAGTATTCACAAACAAAAGGATTTTCGCAATACAATCATTCGACTGCTGGGTGTTCCAGTTTCCATGTCCTGCTCCCTGGTACATTGTTGCCTGGTTATAAACGTTGTTAGCCGTTAATGCATCATGCAGTCTGGACATTTGCGAAGTTGGGACCAGCGGATCCAGTTCTCCGTAAAAAGAAATAGTAGGAGGTGAAGCTGCCGTAACACGAAGTGCCGGACTTACAGCTTCAATTCCGGCTTGGTTCTGCGTTCCACCACTGATCAAAGTGGGGTAAACAGAAGCGTAAACAGGATTGTTCAGGTAATTCGGATCGGTCATGTCACTCGGGCCAACCGTATTGCAAATTCCTTTTACATGATGGTTCGGATCAAAACCATAGGCATAAAGCAGGGAAAGATGCCCGCCGGCAGAAGCTCCTAACAGGAAGAACTGGGAGGAAACACTGTACTTCGGAAGACTGATTTCATTCAGTGCGGCCTGAATATCATCTATCTGTTTCGGATAGGCGGGACTGGACTGGGTTGCCAGACGGTAATTAATGTTGATGATCGCGTGGTTCGGATAATAGGTTTTTAAAGAATTCATCAAACTGGTAAAATCTGCTTTGTCACCACCGCTCCAGCCTCCGCCATGGATCAGTACAAACACCTTGGTGCTCGAATTCCTGTTCGCTGGCAGATAGATATCCATCTTTTGCTGATTGTCTGTTCCGTAAGAAATATTCTGCAGATTATATGCTTGAGCTACATCATAGTCTGTTTCAGCACCGGGATTGTTCTTTTTACATGCTGAAAAAACAATCAGCAATAAGAAAATAGCAGGAGAAAAAAGTGTTTTGAAAGAATTGAAATTCAATTGCATAGTTGAAGTCTTTCCACTAAAATACTTCCTTTTAGTTTAAGTCCAAAATGGTCCTTACGGGTTTTTAAGTTTTGTAGTGGAGTTTGCACCTTTTTTTCTTAAAGAATACGAAACAGGAATTTACTTTATTCGATTACAAATAGCCCGTTTCTGATAGCGTATGTTACCAATCCGGCAACGTTCTTAGCTCCGGTTTTTGAAATGAGGCTTCTGCGATGGTTGTTAATGGTAAGCGGGGAAACGAAGAGCGTTGAAGCAATCTCTTCGGTAGAGAATTCACGACAAATCATTTGCAATACCTCAATCTCCCGGACAGTTAGCTTATTGGTTTTATCGAAAAAAGTATGTTCCCTTTTACTAAGTTCTTTAAGGAACGGGGTACGAATTGCTGCAGCATAATACTCTTCCCCAAGAGTTACGGTTTCAATTGCAAGTACCACTTCTTTGATGGAGGAATCTTTAGTCAGGTAGCCGTTTGCGCCCAGATCATACGCCTGCATCATGTGGTTCAACTGATCGTGCATGGTAAGCATAATCACAGGGATATCTGAGTATTCGCTCTGTTTCAGCTCTTTCAAACACTCTGTTCCGTTCATTTCAGGCATTTCTGAATCCATTAAAATAACATCCACCGGTCTGGTTTTAAGAAGTGAAAGTGCTTCTCTTCCGTTGGAAGCTTCCGCAATCTCAAAAACAGGGTTGTATTGTTTTAAGAGCAGGTGAATTCCTTCACGGAACACAAAATGGTCGTCGACAATAAGTATTTTCATAGACTAATTTTATGAAGCGGGATCATGACTTGCAAATTCATGCCGGAATCAACTTTTTGTTCATTCCAAACTTGTCTTCCATCTACAATTTCAATACGTTTGGTAATATTCTGAATTCCTAATCCGGTTGTGACCGTTTTCAATTGAAATCCTTTGCCATTATCCCGGTAGTTGAAAAATAAATATTCCGGATTTGTTTCGATTTCTATAAAGACCTCTGTGGCTTCGGCATGCCGTATCGTGTTGACAAGTAATTCCTGGAAAACCCGGATGAGAGAGGTGCCTTTATCGGGATCGATTGATGGGAGATTTTCCGTAACGGACAATTGAACTGTAATATTTCCGAATTCATTGATAAACGTTACTTGTTCCCGCAGTACGGCTTGAAAAGATTTGGCAGAATTCACTTCGGATGAGATCATGTGCGAGATATTCCGGCATTGACGAATGGCTTCCCGCAACTGGTTTTGTATTTTGGTTAACAATTCTTTCTGGAAGCTCAATTCGGTTTGTTCCTGCAGGTAACCGATCTGCATTTGAGTGATGGACAGCATCGGGCCCAGGTTATCATGAACTTCCCTGGAAATAGTTGCCCGCTCACGTTCCTGTGCGGTAATAATTGACTCGATGGCCTCAGCTTCTCTTTTTCTAAGCTGCCTGTATAAACGTGTTATTACGATGTAAATCCCTATCCCGAAGGTGATCAGGAGCAGAATAACAACCGTTAAGATGATTAAAATAACACGATCCATGTCTCAAAAATAGTTTTTTTACAGGTTTAATTGGTCCAGCACGAAATAACAACTAAAACCGCAGGAAATCTTCTGTTTATCCTGCGGTGCTATGATTTTGGTAAGGTGGTGAAATGAAGTAAATCGGTGAATGTTTTTATACCTGGTCAAAGGTACCCCGACAAAACAGAATGAATATGCTTAGTTCTAAGCATTTTTCACTTCCTTCTTTCGCAATTTTAGGATTTCGAGTAAAAGAATCAGGGAGATTACATAGTAAAATAGTACAGCATTGGAAAATTGTAACTGGAAAGAAAAATCCGCATAAATATCCGCGTACATCCAATGTGTAGCTGCAATAGTTCCAAGCAGCGAGTATATCAAAAATATAAAATTGATTTTCAACTGAAATTTAAAATGGTCAGATTTGGGACTCATCAATAAATCGGTCAAATGAAAAAGGCATGAAATAAAAAAAACACCGTTTAGAAGTAAGGAATATTCAACTGACATTATGCTTCGTGGATGGTAATAACCTCCCCAAACAAGATGTCCGACAAGAGTTGCGTACAGGATAAAATAAGCGAATTTTTTCCAGCTCTTATTTGTGTATAGATACAGAAAGAAAAGGAAAAAAAGGAAATAAATCGTTTGACCTATGCTGTATATAAAACAGTTGTACATATGGTTTGAAGCAAGATACATGGCGATTAATTCACTAATAAGATTAACAAACAGGTATGACATTAAAAACCAAATACTCAATCGGAATTTTTTGAAAGGCCTGGTTTTTCTCCATGCTTCGGGAAGTTTAGAAACAGACTTATTGCTCTCCAGTAGTAAAAGTGCTGCCAGAATCACACTCAGTATCAGTCCTGCAAAATAAATGTAATATTGAAGAGGCATGGTTGTTACCTGGTTTGAATGAGCCGCTGTTTACGGTAAAGTTTGATTGATTCCGACATAAAAATGAAAGTCAAAGAAATGTAATATAAAGCCATATTCAACAACGCGATGTGAAAAGCAATCATTGGTCTTGAGTGATACACATCTTCATAATACCATTCAAAAGATTGGATTATCAATGAAACGATTGAAGAAAATAACATGGTTAAGGTCAGCCTTAATCGAAATTTGAACCAGGTATTTTGGGATTCGAGGAGCAGATCGGTCAAATGAATAAGTGCGGCGAGAAAAAACGGAATGTATATAACCAGAATGGCAGTGCCTCCTAAAACAGACCTCGGATGATAATAGCCTCCGGAAATGAAGTAACCTAATGGAACAAAATAAAGGATGACATAAGAATAACGTTTCCAGGTTGTATGTGTATAGAGAAATAAAAAACCGTACAGAAAAGGAGTGTATAACGAGGTGTTCAGACTGATGATATAGCTGTTGTAAATACCGTTCGTCCCTAATAAGATCGCAATCAATTCACCGGCGAATACAATGGATAAATAAACGAGGAGAAGCGCAATACCTCTTTTAAAAGTCTTTGTGTCCGGCAAAGTTGCCCATTTCTGCGGAAGCCTTGAAGTAGATTTACCCAAGAACCGCAGGAGGATTGCCGCTGATATAACTGACAAAAGCAATATTAGAAGATATAGAATGTATTCCGTTTTAATGATCTCTTTTTTACAGTCAGGTAAATGTAAAATTATTTCTTTAAATACCAGGTTATCAAGTGTGATACATATTGTTGAATAGTCTGGGTTTTGGCATCAATTTTGCTAATTAGACGTTTTTTTCAGCAGCTTATGAGATACGTGTTACTTTTTTTTACGCTTTTCTTTTTTTCTAAGTTATTCGGGCAATTCAATATCGGGGCCGGAGGCGCATACCAGGTTGTGAATGCCGTTTCAACCTTAGGCAGAGAAGTTGTTCGGGCGGTAGAGTACAAAAAAGAAAAACAAGAGATCGAACAACGTGAAGCGGAATACAACAATTTGGTTCAGCAGGGAAATCAGCTTTTTGACCAGGGAAGATACCGCGAAGCGTTGGAAGTATACAACCAATGTTTGAGCTATAAGCAGGAACAATACGTACGTGACCAAATGGCTAGATGCAATGCTGAATTGGCAAGGATCGAACGTGAAGAATATCAGCTCCTGATCGATAAGGCAGATAGTTTATACAATCAACTGAATTACACGGAAGCTATTGCTGTATACACGGAAGCATTGGCAAAAAAAGACGTACAGTACCCGAAGGATAAGATCAAAGAAGCTACTGCAGACCAGGAACGCTGGCAAAAAGTGCACTTCAGCGGTTTGCTGATCTCAGATGCAAGACAAGATGATGTGTCTTCGGGAGCTTTTTCAAAAGATCCGTATTCCGATTTTATCAAACCGGGAAAATACAATTTTATCAGTAATTCATTAATTTACTCAAGTTATCAATCACTCGACGGAATAGCAGTTCCTGAAAATATGCGCTTGGTCGTATACAGTGAACCGAATTTCAAAGGTACGAAGCTCCTGGATATCACAGGGCCTGCAATTATTAATAACGGAAGCAAAAAAAATACCCCGGGTGCAATGGAGATTCAATCACATGAATTTACACCTCCTCTTCAGTCACATTTTCCCCAGTCCGTTAGAACCTGGAGTTCGAACGATATGAAATCATGGGTGAATGGCTCGATGGAAATTACAAAACCTTAAAATAAAGTGATTATGAAAGTAAAAATTACAATCCTTGGAATACTTGGTTTTTCATTAGCAGGGGTTGCACAAAGGTCACCTGCTGATACAGAAGATCTGTTCAGAAATGAACCGGTAGTTATCCGTGATACGCGAGAAAGCACTGCTTCTGAAGCTGTAAAGGTAATCAATGCCGTTCGCGGAGAAGTAAATGAAGCAAATAGCAGATCTGCACAAAAAAAGACTTTAACTGAAGCTGATTTTCTCATGTTGGTTAGTCGGGCAGATGAATTTATGCTGCAACGAAAATACGATGATGCTATAGTATTGTACCGGGAGATTCTGAAAGATAAAAACGACAGATATTCAAATGACCGTATATTGGAAGCCGAAGCTCTTCGTGCAAAACAGCAAAAGGAAGAAGAACAGCGAAAGCGTGATGAAGTTCTTCGTGCAAAAGCAGAGTTTGCCTCTTCCAACACTTATGGTAAACACCTTGTGCACTTTACGGGAGCATTGATTTCTGATTCGTTTTCATCACAGCGAGGAACCAGTAAAGCACTGGATGCCACGGATGCGTTTTCCAATTCGCTGAGTCCCGGAAAATACGATGAACTCAGACACGTTTTGCAGAAATCAACCTACCACACCCTGGATGGAATTGCTGTTCCGGCATGTACGCGAATCATTGTTTACAAGAATAAAAAATGCAGAGGGGAAGTACTGTTAGATGTTACGGGGCCGGCCATTGTGAACAATGTGCTATGGGCAGACGATGANNGTTCGAAGCTGGAGTACCACCAATATGCATACCTGGCGGGATGGCTCTCTTGAGATTCAGGTGGAAGGGATGGAGTAATTCCTGATAGATTCAATCATTTATTGCGTCTTTAGATCCAAAAAAGACTTGAATATGGAAGCAGATGATCTGCACACATTCGTGAGGTAACGAAAACATGATATCATGTTTTGACTAATGTTTAGGGAGAATCTTGTTCGTAAGAAAATCCGCCTATCCTGAAAACCTGGCATCATCTTTACACATCATCCGGCATTCACCGCCCGGCAATATCCGGACGAAATACTTATTTTTGAGAAAGAAACCTGAAATTATGCGTCATATATTCTTGTTAATCCTGCTTTTTACCGGTTCGATCCATTCATTCTTTGCCCAGGAAGCAGAGAAATTGAAAAAGTACCAGTCAACCGTTTCGAAAAGTACCTATTCCAAAGGAGATACGATTGTCATCGGGGACATGGGGAAGAATGTATTCAGCTCAAAGAAAAAGTATATCGGGATCTTTGTCAAAAACAAGAAAAATGTCTGTGGTTACAGCGAGTTAGATACCGTAATTGCCGGATCCAAATGTGTGATTAAGAATATCCTGTCATTCGGGGAGCATTGCACATTCGATTTTAAGAATTCTGTTGTGTTTGAATTGCAGGGACCGAATAACCTGGTGCTGTTCATGCCTATTGAAAAGGCCCTGCAGGCGAAAGAACTCATCGTTTTTACAAGTCCTTTTAATCCGAAAGGACTAGAGTACCTGGACGACCGTACGATCTTTTTGCTGAACCTTGAATACAGCAAAGAAACTTCTGCGGACAACGCATTCAACTATTGTAAACTGGCTGATCCGGCAAAAGGAAAAGCCTATGAATTCAACCGGGAGGAATTTGAAAAAGAAAAAGCGGCATGGATCAAAAAATTGGATGCAGCCCGGAAAGAAGTGAACTTGAAAGACACCTTTATTATTCGTGTGCCGGTTTACCTAAATAAATACCTCTTTGAAAAAGGAGAGTTCCAGGTCTTCGACAATCCCGACGCTTACGGATCGAAACCCTTGAAATATGCGAGCGACAGCAAAGTGCTTTTCGACAATTATAAAACCTTTTCAACCATCAAAGCGGCGAAACCAAACGCAGATTTTTTCCTGAATGTCAATACAGCCGATTACAACGGGAACAGGAAATCATTCGCGGAGGTCAAAGCAATCTGTACATCAATCAATAAAGACCCAACAGTGATGGTAACAGCGGATAACCCGGGAATCAATATCCTGCATTTCACTATTCTTGAGATCTATGTGGTAGATTCTGAAAACCGGAACTACAATTACATCGGGATGAAAAGGAAGTGACGAAAGCACAATTCGGGTTCATACACCTGTTAGTTTCCTTCAGGACGTCCAATCATAGCTCCGTCCAGATACTGTTCGTACGCGATTTTTAGTTTTCGCAAAATCCTGTTTCGTAATATTTTCGGTTTCAGCACTTCAACAGAAGGCCCGAATCCCAGAATCAGGCGGTCAAATTCCATGTTTAAATGAACCCGCAGTTGAATAATGACAGATCCATCCTCAAATGTTTTCTTCAATACCTGTGAATGGTGGAATGGCTTAGTCAACACATACGGCGCATTTTCAGAATCAATCTTTAGAATTACATCCATCAGCATTTTATCACCCAGAACAGTAACGCCGTAAGTGTTTTGGTAGTAGGTATCGCCGTCAAAATTCGCATTCGAATAGTGTAAGTCAAGGTCGTAATCAATTCCCTCGATCCGGTCCAGAGCGAATGTTACAATCCGCGAAT
>DJFP01000246.1:0-152 GCA_002432565.1 Flavobacteriales bacterium UBA5869 | reverse complement strand
AAATGTATAATGGCCGACTGATGCGTTTTTTCTACGTAGATGGTATCCTCCAAACGCTGGATGACCCCGTTCAGATCCTGGAACAACGAAAAATTCTTGAACTGCTTCAGCATTTCTACCGATTCGATGAGGATGGTCATGTCGTTTTCCGT
>DJFP01000158.1:518-10315 GCA_002432565.1 Flavobacteriales bacterium UBA5869 | reverse complement strand
TTGTTGTAATCCGGCTCAAAAAGCCATTTTTTCAAACTACGGAATTACTGCAAAATATATCGTGACTGAGGGATTTCAGTTCCGCTTTAAAGGGAATGGCAATTTTACTTCGGAAATGCGGCGCAATGCCTGGCGTTTTTCCCGTGAGATCAAAGAAGAGCAACGACGGGTTGATAAACTGGTCGATGAGNNACGATTAAATCTATTTTCATTACACACCAGGTTTTTTTACCGCCGAAAGCCGGTTGGATAGCGCAATGGATTCACCGCAAATGGATGAAGCGGTTTTCGGAGATATGGATCATGGATGAAGAACACAAACGCCTTGCGGGAGTATTGAGTGAGGCTGTTCCAAAATCAAGTTATATCGGATTTTATTCGCGCTTTCAGAACCGGGAGATTTCCCTTGTCCCCGGAAAAATGGTGGGAATTGTCAGCGGTCCGGAGCCTTATTCGGAGCTGTTTTTTCATTGGATACTGGAACAGTATGGAGAAGAGAATTTAACGCTGATTACCCCGAGAATCTATTCTGAGATTCCTCAGCATGTAACTGTCATTACCGATTGGACGCACGCTGATGTGGAAATAGCTTCAGCAGAAACGCTTATTTCCCGGAATGGTTATTCGACCCTCATGGATTTACAGTTTTTGAAAAAGAAAGCGGTGCTGATACCTACCCCGGGGCAGCTGGAGCAGGAATACCTTGCTGAATTGAAAATGGACTTCGGCTCCGCTGCGCCTTTTCAAGTCAATTTATAAGGGATATTTCACTTCGGTCATTGAGCGGAGCCGAAATGCCGAAGCGTCAATTATTTGATCGTAATCCCCCGCGAAGTAACCAGCGTAGAAGAAGTCCCATCAAATTTATCCAGAGAGAAAGTAAAAGTACTCCCAACACCAATGGTGCTTCGTACAGAAATCGTTTGGTTGTGTGAGTCAAGGATATGCTTTACGATGGAAAGACCTAGTCCGGATCCGCCTTCATTTCGGTTACGGCTTTTTTCAACACGGTAAAATCGTTCGAATAAGCGTGGCAATTCATGCGGTTCGATTCCCGGACCGTTATCCGAGATTTCTACTGAAACCAAATCGTCGACTTCGTAAAAACGAATCTGTGTTTCTCCGTTCTCATTTCCGTAAGAAATGGAGTTGCTGATCAGATTCGTTAGAACCTGTGCAATTTTTCCGCGGTCAGCGCGTACCATGATCTCTTTGTTGTACTCTTTTGCGAAGCGCAGTTTGATGTGTTTTTCCTGCGAACGCAGTTCGAGACCGTCCATCACTTCTTTGGCCAATTCTTTCAAATCAAAGGGACGAAGGTCCATTTTAAGATCATTTACTTCCAATTTGGTCAATTCGTCCAGGTCATTCAGGATATTCGTCATCCGGTCGATAGCTTTCGAAGCGCGTTCCAAAAACATCCGGTTCACTTTCTCGTCTTCCAATCCTCCTTCCAGCAAGGTTAAAACATATCCCTGGATAGAAAAAACGGGAGTTTTTAGTTCATGCGCCAGGTTTCCGATAAATTCACGTCTGAATTTGTCCTGTTCCTGCAGCTGAGTGATTTCTGATTTTCGCTGGTCACTCCATTGCTTAGAATCCGTTTCTGCTTTCCCGATAATATCTTTGGACATGTTTATGTAAAGCTTTTCGTCGGGAACCAGTTTTCCTTTGCGGATAGAGCGGTACAGAATACGCAACCGATTATAGATGAATTCCCTGAACAAGTAATAAAACGCGGCAAACGTGGCCAGTGAACCAAAAAGAACGATGGAAATAAAGGCTATTGCCGGAATAGGATGAAAGAAATGGACAATCAGAAGTATGAGTACTAAAGCTGCTGCTACAATACTGCTTCCTAAAAGAACAATGGTAAACGGATTTAATTTTTTCACTTTTCAGAAAATGTATAACCAACACCTTTAATGGTACGAATATACGATTCTCCTAGTTTCTCTCTCAATTTTCTGATATGAACATCGATGGTCCTTTCACCGACGATTGTTTCGTCACCCCAAACAGTTGTCAGGATTTGTTCACGTGTAAATACTTTTCCAGGTCTTGAAGCCAATAATTCGATCAGTTCAAACTCCTTTTTTGGAAGCTGGATTTCTTCATCATTCATGAATACCAGGAATTTCTCGCGATTAACCGTTATGGAGGAAGTTTTGATCTCAGCTTCAGTTCCGGTGATTCGTCCGGCTCTTCTAAGTAAAGCTTCTACTTTGGAAACCAATAAACGCGGTCTGATCGGTTTGGTGATATAATCATCCGCTCCGGCTTCAAATCCCGCAACTTGTGAATAGTCTTCTGCTCTTGAAGTCAGGAAGGCAATTAAAGGTGAATTTAGCTGAAGATCCTGGCGAATTGTCTGGCAGGCTTCAATTCCATCCATTCTCGGCATCATGACATCCATCAGGATCAGGTCCGGAGAAACTTTTTGAGCCATTTCGACTCCTTCGAGCCCATCGTTGGCAACAAATACTTTATACCCCTCCCGCTCCAGATTATACTGCAAAAATTCCAGGATATCTTTTTCGTCATCCACTAAAAGTATGGTTTGTCCCTTACTCGCTTGCATTGTGCTCGTTGTTAATGTTCGAGGCAAAAGTATTCTTGTAACTTTCCTTTATAATTACTGCTGTGTTACGAAATAATTAATTAATACCGGCCGGATTATTTTAATGTTAAGAATTGTGTGGGTAGGGCAGACTCACTGTGAAGCAAACGAATTGATTAACTTTGTCGGATGACATTTCGATATGCTCTGGAACTCGCTTATCGCGGAACGAACTATCACGGCTGGCAGGTCCAGCCAAATGCCTCTTCTGTTCAGGAAGAAATTGAAAGGCGCTTATCTCAATTAATGGGAAATAAGCCCGTTTCTGTAGTTGGCTGCGGGAGAACCGATACGGGGGTTCATGCATCTTATTATGTCTTACATTTTGATGCAGGCAGAGAACTGGATACGAATCAATTAGTCTATAAGCTAAACAAGATGCTTCCAGATGACATAGCGATTTTTTCAGCTCAAAAGGTTTCCGATGAATTTCACGCTCGTTTTTCGGCTTCTTTGCGAACCTATCATTACTTTATTCATCAGCAAAAAAATGCCTTTCTGCAGGATAGCTATTACCTGGGGCCAATTGTTGATTTTGATGCCATGAACCAGGCTGCCCAACTGCTGTTGGGCAAGCAGGACTTTACCTCATTTTCTAAATTGCATACGGATGTAAAAACGAATATTTGTACCGTTTCACAGGTGAAATGGAACCAGGTGTCGGAAAGTTCCTGGTATCTTGAAATAAGTGCAGATCGTTTTCTAAGAAACATGGTTCGAGCTGTGGTCGGGACCTTGCTGGAAGTCGGTTATGGTAACCTGGATGAAGCAGGCCTCTTGAAAATCATTGCGTCTAAGGACAGAGGAGAAGCAAAGTTATCTGTTCCGGCGAAAGGTTTGTTTTTGGTTGATATCCGGTATCCGGAGGAATTGTTTTTAAAAACAGGGGAATAAGCATGAGATTGAAGCGATATATCACAATCTTGCTGACATTCTTTAGTGTAAGTGTTTTAGGTGCTCAAACAAACTGGGAACCGGCTTACAGATTATTTTCCATCAAAGAAGGGTTACCCAGTTCGGAAACCTATTTTGTACATCAAAGTCGCGAGGGATATATTTGGTTTTGTACGGACCGCGGGGTGGTAAAATACGACGGCTTTCATATGGAAGTACTGACTACCCGAAACGGACTTCCCGACAATGTTGTTTTCTGGATTTACGAAGACTATAAAGGAAGAATCTGGTTTGTCAGTTATAACGGTTTACTGAGTTATTATGACATAGAACGACATAAGGTAATTAAGTACAAATACAATCATTTAATAGCTGATTATATTGGTAATAATCTGTATCCGCATAAAACNNTTTTGTGTTGATGAAAAGGACAATGTGTATTTCAGTTCCGGGAATAACGGCATCCTGAAAATTGATTCGAAGGGAAGAGCCCGCTCCTCCACTTATAAGGGCGAACCTTTAACATTTAATCTCATTAATGGAACTTATCTCTCCACTTTCGATATTCAACTGGCTAAACTGCGTGGAGATATGTTTAGAGCAACCATCCGGAAAAATGGAAAATTTGATCTCCGGACTCAAAACAAAAAAGCTTATACGACTACTATGCAAAATTACCTCAGTGAGCTAAAAACTGTAAATGGGGTAAGGATCATGCGCGTACAAGACTGTTTTTACGATGTGGATCATCCGGGAGAGACACTTCACTTTCCGGGAACTACCGGTTTTTTCCCTGTAAAAAACGATTTGTGGATCACGACGGTCAATGGAACACATAAGTTGAAGAACGTATCAAAATACGGACTTGCCCGTGCGCCCAGGAAGCACCTTCTTCAGGGATTCCGGGTCTCAGCGGTATTAAAGGACCGGGAAAAAGGGATGTGGTTTTCAACACTTGACAAGGGAATTGTTTATATGCCGAACTCCATTGTGAAGAACCTGTCCGTTTTTGAGAATTCAAAAGAAGTGGATGTTACCTATATTGAAGTCGATGCGGATAAGGATATTTTTTACTCGAACCACTTGGGAATTTTCCGTTTGAGAGATCATTTTCCGCTTTTAAAGTCTAACCATATTTCAAGGAATGTTATTTCGCGCCTTGGTAAAATGTTGGTGGCGTCAAAAATAGAAAAAAATGTTCCGGTTGATCTGAGCGGTGAAAAGTATTGGTTTGTTCCGAATTATTACGACAGTTTCAACGAGAATGATACGAGTCTGCTTATTTGTTCATCGCTAGTAGTGCGAGTTAATAAACGAACGCGTGAGCTTGACACACTCTATGATTATTTTGCCTATAAGAAATACAATAAGAACCTGCATCATTTTTTTGAAACAGTTTGTTCTTCCGATAAGGGAGAAATCTTTGTGGGTAATGCCAAAGGATTGTTTTGTTTGAAAGAAAATAACGTTGTCGATAACTCCATGTTTCCAATGGAAATTCGGAGCAACCGCGTTTCTTGTGTCAGGTATTCCAAAGAGCTTGGTTTGGTCATTGGTACGAGAGGGGAAGGAATTTACATTTTTAAAAACGGAAAAATTATTCATCATATTACAGTTGCAAATGGTCTGGTGAGCGATCAGATTAACAAGATACAGATCGATAAAAACGGGAATACATGCTGGGTTGCCACAAACGGCGGTGTGTCGAAACTGTTTTTTCTTGGCAATAAGTACATCCGGATCCACAATGTGTTAAGTGTTAATGGACTCGCAACTAATGAAGTGAATTACATCTGCCTGGATGGAGAGGTTGTCTACCTGGCCACAAAAAAAGGGATTTCAAAGTTTCCAGAGAATTTGGGTTTTTTGATGAATCCTTTGAGAAAACAAGTTTCCGTAAAGGAACTGAATATAGATGGGAACATTTTTTATCCGAAAACGACTTACGTGGAAGTTTCCAGCGACTCTAAAATGATCCATATCGAATTGCATTCAACAAATTATAAGAGTTTAGGAAGCCAAAAATACAAGTACAGGCTTTCTGCCACGGATAAATGGACCTACGGCAATTCAGGAAGCATTGATTTTTATGATTTGACTTCGGGAGAATACCATTTGGAATTGTCATACTTGAGTGATAATGGCATCTGGCAAAAACCATATGGAATTTTAACGCTGAATAAACAACCCAAATTTGTCGAGACATTCTGGTTTTACCTGTTCCTGGTGCTAAGCAGTTTTCTATTGGCATTTGTCCTTTTCAGGATCAGTGCAGTTCAGATTAACCGTCAGCGAAAGTATAAGCGTCAAATTGAAAAACTGGAACAAAAAGCCCTTTTGGCACAAATGAATCCGCATTTTATTTTTAATTCCCTGAATTCCATCCAAAGTTTTTTGGTTTACAACGAAAATGACCTGGCCGAGAAATACCTTCAGATGCTTTCACAACTGATTCGTATGACATTGAATAACTCACGTGAGAGTGAGGTAACAATCCAACAGGAAATAGATGTTTTGACCAAGTATATAGCACTTGAAAAAATGCGTTTCAAAGACCGCTTCGATTTTGAGATTATCGTTTCACTGACACATACCGAGCTCCAAAAATTTATTCCTCCGATGTTAATACAGCCATTTGTGGAAAACGCAATTATTCATGGATTTAAAGGCTTGGAGATTGCCGGAAAACTGGAGGTGAATTTTAAAAAGTTGGTAGAGAATAAGCTGTTAGTTGAGGTGATGGATAATGGAACAGGCTACGATTCTAATGATACAGGGAGACCCCATTCGGAACATAAGTCTTACGGGATGCAGATTACTTCGGAACGACTCAGTCTATTCAAAGAGAAATACGATACGGAGTTTGATTTTGTAGTAGAACATCTTACAGATGAGGCCGGAAGTCCCAAAGGGACCAAAGTGATTATTTCGATTCCGATTTTCAATAAGGAATAACATTTTATGGGCACGCCATTACTTTACGTGCCCATTTTTTTAAATCGGTTCTTTATTCTACAATTACAATGTAATTGTTCTTTTTTCCTTTTCCTAGGAGGATGAATTTTTCATTGATCAGGTCACTCGGACCTACCAGAGTCCCTTCGCTTACTTTGTCCTTGTTCAAAGAAATGGCATTGGCTTTCAATTCGCGTTTTGCTTCACCGTTTGATGCCAGGAATCCCGTTTTCGCTGATAATAGGTCGACAATACTAATTCCATCGTTCAATTCGGAGCGTTTAATAGTTGCCATCGGAACCCCCTCAAAAATACTTAGGAACGTGTCATTTGACAATTTTTTCAAATCTTCAGAAGTGGATTTCCCGAACAAGATATTGGAAGCGGCGATTGCCATTTCCAGCGCTTCTTTTCCATGGACGCGAATAGTCACTTCTTCTGCAATTGCTTTTTGTAATGCACGCAGGTGAGGTGCTTCGTTGTGTTCTTTTTCAATGGCTTCTATTTCCTCCTTTGACTTCAGAGTGTAGAATCGGATCAGTTTAACTGCATCAGCATCAGTTGCATTCAGCCAGAACTGATAGAACGCATAAGGACTTGTTTTTTCCGGGTCCAGCCAAACCGTTCCCGATTCTGTTTTTCCGAATTTTCCACCATCAGCCTTTGTTAATAGCGGACAAGTAAAAGCATAAGCTTCCCCGCCTGCAATTCTCCGCACTAATTCTGTTCCTGTTGTGATATTTCCCCACTGGTCAGATCCTCCGAACTGCACTTTTACGTTGTTTGTCCGGTATAAATGCAGGAAATCATAACCCTGGATCAACTGGTACGAGAATTCTGTAAATGAAATCCCGGTTTCGATGCGTTTTTTTACCGAATCCTTCGCGCTCATATAATTTACGGTAATGTGTTTTCCAACGTCCCGAATAAATTCCAGGAAGGAGAAATGCCTCATCCAATCGTAATTATTAACCAGTTCTGCTTTGTTTTCCCCTTCTTCAAACTCGAGGAATTTGCGTAATTGGTTTTGGACAGAAGCTACATTGTGGTTCAGCGTTTTTTCGTCCAGCAAATTGCGCTCTGCAGATTTTCCCGATGGATCTCCTACCATTCCAGTGGCCCCACCCACTAATGCGTATGGTTTGTGACCGGCCAATTGGAAGTGTTTCAATAACATGATAGGAAGCAGGTTCCCAACGTGCAAAGAATCTGAAGTAGGATCAAAGCCCACATAACCGGATGTCATTTCTTTAAGCAGTTGTTCTTCCAAACCGGGCATGATATCCTGGATCATCCCTCTCCATCTTAATTCTTCAATGACATTCTTTTTCATGTTGCTTTATTTAATGCGGCAAAAATAGGGATTATTCCTCTTTTCGATCGAAGTTTCCGTGATTGGGATCGTGAAAGCCCTAAAATATAGTATCTTCGACCATGCTTCAAACACGAAAAGAAATAGCATTTATGGTGATGGCCGGGGTTTTCATCACCAGTGCCATCGTTGCTGAATTGATTTCTGCAAAGCTGGTTTACATGGGACCTTACCTGGCTCCTATGATTGCCGGGATTGTTCCGTGGCCGGTAGTTTTCTTGTTGACCGATGTCATGAACGAATATTTCGGTAAACAAGCTGTTCGCAGGCTGAGTTGGATCACGACCGGTTTAATTGCATTTTGTTTCATAATCGTTTATTGCGCTGTCCAGCTCCCAACGGCAGATGGCTCCTGGCTTTCAGACAAAGAATTTTCTAAAGCTTTCGGAGGTTCCCTTTGGATCATGGTAGGAAGCATTACTGCATTTATTGTATCCCAGTTGCTGGATGTTCAGCTTTTCCATTTTTTCAACAAGCTCACAAAAGGAAAAATGATCTGGCTTCGGAGTACGGGATCAACCGTTGTTTCTCAATTGGTAGATTCGTTTATTGTTGCATTGATCGGATTGTATTTTTCAGGGGCTTATCCGTTGAAAATGGTGCTTGTTTTGGCTATTACGGGATACTTGACAAAACTGGTGATCGCAGTTTGTCTTACCCCGCTGATTTATGTGATGCATTACCTGGCAAAACGTATTTTAGGCGAGAAACACGAACATGTAATTCCCTCCGAATAGGATATTGATTCTGTAGTTCTGACATGTTACAAAAGCATTTTTAGTTGCTTTTCTAAACAAAAAGTTTATATTTAATTCTATCTATTCCAGGTTGGAATTAATATTTAACTAGATGCACTATTATGAAAAAATTAATCGCTGAATTTATTGGAACCTTTTGGTTGGTACTGGGAGGTTGTGGAAGTGCTGTTTTAGCCGCAGGATACCCGGAGTTGGGAATTGGATTTGTTGGAGTTTCCATTGCTTTTGGGTTAACCGTTTTGACAATGGCTTACGCTATCGGGCATATTTCGGGGTGTCATTTGAACCCTGCTGTTACCATTGGTTTATGGGTTGGAGGAAGATTTTCTGGTAAAGATGTATTTCCTTATATCGCTTCACAAGTACTTGGAGGAATAGCCGGAGCGGGAGTTTTGTATCTCATTGCCAGTGGAAAACCGAGTTTTGAACTGGGTGGATTTGCTGCCAATGGATACGGAGCGCATTCTCCGGACGGTTACAACATGCAGGCAGCATTGATAACTGAAGTTGTAATGACTTTTATCTTTTTGATTATTATTTTAGGAACTACGCATAAAAATGCATCCGCTGGTTTTGCCGGAGTAGCAATTGGTTTAGGGTTGACCTTGATCCATTTGATTAGTATTCCAGTCACGAATACATCTGTGAATCCTGCAAGAAGTACAAGTCAGGCGATTTTTGTACAAGGGTGGGCGTTGGAGCAATTGTGGTTATTTTGGGTCGCACCGATAGCCGGAGCGATAATCGCCGGATTACTCTATAAATATTTAGCACCGAATAACGAATAAGATTGAAATAAATAAAGGGTTTCAAACGAAGCCCTTTTCTCTGAATTTGTGTTTTTTAAAAGAACAAAACAGCTTATTTCGTCAATGACTTGAAGACTTCTTCAAGTGACTTCTCTTCGGTTCTCAATGTCAGAACAAGCAGGTTGTTTTTCTGAGCGAATTGAGCAACCGTTTTTCGCAGATCATCCACAGACTGGCTCTCGATGAGGTACCTGGAATCGGAAATGCGTTCGATTTTGGAAACCCCCGGGATTTTTTGAAGCAGGTTCTTTGAAACAGTGCCGTCGAATTCTGCATAAACAACTTGTGTATCAGTTTCAACTTGTAAGTTTGAAGCTAAGTTGTCAGCAACCAGTTTACCCTGACGAATAATGACAACGCGGTCACAAATCGCTTCTACTTCCTGCAAA
>DJFP01000158.1:0-489 GCA_002432565.1 Flavobacteriales bacterium UBA5869 | reverse complement strand
ACTTCCAAACCTACCAATTTGATCATTTCCTTTACCCGTTCTTTCAGGTTTTTCACTTTGTAAATCTTCCCGACAAATTCAAGGTATTCCTTTACATACATATCCAGGTACAAAGGGTTGTTTTCAGGAAGGTATCCGATACGTTTCCGGGTTTCAATTGAATCGACAGAAACAGGAATGCCACAAACACTGATTTCTCCCTGGGTTGCAGGAATGAAACCGGTAATCATTTTCATGGTCGTTGATTTACCTGCTCCGTTAGGCCCTAAGAAACCAATGATCTCACCTTTCCCAACTGAGAAAGTAATATCATTCACCGCTGCTTGTTCCCCGTAATATTTGGAAAGGTTTTTTACTTCAATCGACATACTAAAAACTTTGTTGCGAAGATAACGAATGGGAATGGAATAACGTTGGTTTTGAGTAACGCAAAGTATAAAGAGAAGAGTTATAGTATAAAATTTCACCGCAAAGATTCTGTGTTAACAT
>DJFP01000080.1 GCA_002432565.1 Flavobacteriales bacterium UBA5869 | reverse complement strand
AACGGAACATCCAATGTGAGTGTTACTTTAAGCTGGAATACCTCTGACTGTGGAGCCTTTTACATCACCGACCTTCCGTCATTAAGAGTTTCCAGGTGGAACGGAAGTTCATGGACAGACGAAGGAAATGGCGGAACAACAGGAACGGCTGCTGCCGGTACAGTTATTACCAGTTCAGCTGTGACCAATTTCAGTCCTTTCACACTGGCATCCGTATCATCCGCAAACTCACTTCCGGTAGAACTGATCAGCTTCACTGCTATACCAAACGGGCGTGCCGTTGATTTAAACTGGACAACCCAATCGGAGAACAACAATGATTATTTCACCGTTGAAAAAAGCAGGGATGCGGTTCATTTCGAAGAACTAAAGATTGTTAACAGCGACGGAGATAGCCAAACAGCACAAAACTATTCATTAACCGATCCGAACCCATGGAACGGGATTTCCTATTACCGGCTTAAACAAACCGATCATAACGGGGATTTTGATTACCTTGATCTAAAAGCGGTGAATATGGATCTTCCCTCTGAAGATTATCCTTTTTCAATTTATCCGAACCCGGTATCCGGAAAATACATTCATTTCTATTTCAAAGAGCTAACAAAACAGGAAATCAGCTTATTCGTAACTGATCTGTCGGGTAAAATGATATATTCAACAAGTATTTTAACAGATGCTTCCGGAGGATACACGGCAGACCTTTCTGATAAACTAACAGCAGGAATCTATTCTGTTTTTGTACAAATACAAACTAAGCAGTATACCCGGAAATTAATCGTATTACCAACTGAATAGACCGACACCAGGTTTCTTTCAAAATGCTTTTCTTTAAGAAGAAATAGGGAAAAAGAAAAACACAGAAGCTATGCTGATTGAGTCGGCAAACATCCGCCGGCCACTTCGTCGATCGGAGCGAAATTGCAACTCCCTAAAAGCTACCAATCTTACGGGATAACTAAAACAAAACCCCGGCTCTGCATACACAAAACCGGGGCTTTCATCCTGTAAGTTATCGTTACTTTTCCAATACTATCGGAACTGTCTGACGTACACCCGCAGCTATTACTTTAATTGTATATGCTCCGTTTGCCAGGTCCGAAATGTTCATCTTTACAGTTGTATTTTTGGAATCTTTGAGTTCACGTACGACTCTTCCTTTGCTGTCGTAAACCACAATATGCTCAATGATCAACTTTCCTGCATCAACCGTAAACAATCCGTTTGACGGATTCGGGTAAATGGAAACAAACGAAAGTTCGTTTTCCTTTATTCCCGCACAATCATCTACCTGCACATCGATCGATGCTGTCCCCGTACAACCATTCCCATCTGTAACAGAATAAGTCAATGTGGATACACCGGTTCCTGCAATGGCCGGATTGAATTGACCGCCGCTGACACCTACCCCGCTGTAAGTTCCTCCTGCCGGAGTTCCCTGGTTAAGTGAGAACGCCGGATCATCCAGGCAAAGATCTGCAATCGCAGCAAATGCAACTGTTGGATTCGGGTTAACCACTACCGTAGTTCCTGCAGAAGCCGCTGAAGAACAAGTTCCGTTTGAAGTTGTTACCGTATAGGTTCCTGCATTTGAAACGGTTATGGAAGATGTAGTTTGTCCATTCGACCAGGTATTACCGCTTGCAGCGGATGATGTTAAAGTGACACTGTTGCCTGCACAGAATGTTGTTGGTCCGCCTGCTGTAATGATTGGTGCCGCCGGTGTTCCCGTCACTGTCACATCGTGTGTTACAGTTCCGCCACCGTTAACCGTCAATGTAATTGTTTTTGTTCCTGCCGAAGCATAAGAAACCGTATGAGGGCCAATGCCTGTTGCGGTAGCCGGTGTAGCTCCGGGTCCGAAATCCCAATCCCAGGATGTAATAGTTCCTACGGAAGCATCTGTTACACTTACAGTTTCTCCTGTACAAACAGCTGCCGGTGCCGCACCGAAATTAGGTCCGGGAGACGCAATAACACCTGTCAAATTAATGTTATCAATATAGATATTTTGTCCGTAATGACCTCTGTTCTGAAAACTGATCATCACGCTCTGATTGCCGATATAAGGCGTCATATCTACGGTTTCTGTGCGCCATTGAGAAGGTGTAGGAACAAATCCATCCGGGGTATAATCTCCCGGAACCGTCGACAAGGCGTTTCCTCCTTTNNGACATTCCTGTGAAATCGTAAGTACTGCTTCTCATTTCATCCTGGTTCCCATTGTAGTGATCATAATTGCGGTACTGCATACTTTCTGTCGAACCCTGTGATCCTACAACGGAGTTGCGTTCCCACTGTTCAGAAATGTTAGCTATATTGACCTGGCTCCAACCCATAGGCGGAAATGCAGCAGAAACAAAACCTTCGGTCAATGGCAAGTCAAGCTCTGTATTTACCTGCACGAATACTGCAATGGTTCTCGTGGATGTATTATTCAGTGCATCAGTTGCGGTTAATGTAACGTTATAGGTTCCCGTAGCCGGATAGGTGACATTTGCACTTGCAGCCGTGGATGTGGAAGGTGTTCCTCCCGGGAAACTCCAGGAATAGGTAATCGGGGTATTCACAGCTCCAACACACCCCTGGGTATAAAGCACCGAAGAGTTATCACAATCAATGACACTGTCTCCAACAATAATGTTTGCACTGAACGGACGCAGGTTATCAAATCCGCTTTCCCAAATAGCTCTTCCAAAACTCGCGTACCGGATCCGGGATTGATTGGTTCCGTCGTCATACATCGAAAATTCGGTCGGAGATCTTCTCGAAGGCAGGTTTGTACTGTAATTCGTCCAGCTTACTGCCCCGGCTTTTTTGTAATAAACGGCATTATTCGTTGCTATAAACACCAATTCTTCCGTTCCCCCGAATTGTTCTGCCAAAATTCTTCTGTGGTTCACATTCGGAAGGTTGTAAGTTACGTTAGTCCAGGTTGCACCGGCATCCGCCGACCTGTAAACCGCATTGTTTTCAGATACGTAAACGATATCCGCATTATTGGCTATGGCTGCAACACTTCCGAGCGAAGTGGCTGATCCGGGTGGAGTACGCAGTACAAATGTCGGACTTGCAGCTAAGGCATTGGATGACACATAGACATCGCCGTTTGATACCAATACATACAAGCGGTTGGGATCNNCGGTGTTCCTGCCGTCAGATTCGTGGTTCTATAAACATTCGTTACTCCGACAAATCCTAAATTGACGTTCGTGCGGTTAAATCCGAAAGCATTCCAGTTGGTTGTCGGAAGTCCATAATCTCCGGTAGCTCCCGTGTGATTGAGTTGTCGTTCCGTACCGTCAAAATAAATATTGCCGTTATAGTCACATTGACGCTTGGCATAATCATCGCCGCCGCCGGTAGTGAACCAGCCAGTCGCATTGGCAATAACACGTCCGTTATCCTGTGTTCCGATAGAGATAAAATCTTTGTCGACCTGGCTGCCAATCCCGCACTTGTTGCCGATCTCATAGGCATAAAGCCCGTTACTTACCGGGGTCCAGTTATTCCCACCATCGGTACTCAACCAAACACCTCCGTCGTTCATACTGTACAATTTGTTGCGATTGAACGGTGCCTGCTCAATTTGATGCATATCCGTGTGGCATTTTTCCCACCAGTGGGTTAACAATGTCCAGGTAACACCGCTGTTCGAAGAATACCAGGTACAATGCGATTGCAGCCATAATTTAGTGGGATCCACCAGGTCTACGGTAATGGTGTGGTTGTAATTTCCCTGCCCACCTTCGGTTTGGTCATCGTCGTAAAAAGTAATATACGGACTTCCCTGCGCTTTTTGGGTTGTAAAAGTCAAACCACCATCTGTGGATTTCAGGATAATACCTCCCCCTCCGACAATTGACAGGTATACGATATTCGGATTAGCAGGAGTTACGCCAATACGCGATCCCGACTGTATATCTGCTGTTGAAGCAATCACTCCGCTGGTTATTTGCGTCCAGCTGGTACCGAAATTGGTGGATCTGTAAAAACGTGGCACATCTTCCTCCGTACATGCATAAACAATTTGGGAATTCGCTGCTGTATTCACTTTCATGTCTGAAAAAGGAATATTTGTAGCGGTAGAAGCCGTCCAGTTGTTTCCACCATCTGTTGACTTATAAATCCCTTTATTGGTGGCGGCAATGTATTCCAGAGAATTGGTTGAATTTTGAATAATTTCGATCACCAAACAGTTTGTCAGACTAGTGGCAGTAAAAGTTACTCCCCCATCGTTTGATTTTCTTAATCCGGCAGAACTATTGGAATAATAATTGGCGTCGCCGGTTCCCAAAAGTAAGTGCTGATCATTGGTATAATCGATACAAATGGAAGCACAGTTATTCGTCAGTACATCCGTTCCGGGTGCCACTGTCCAGTTTGCTCCCTGATCGTTTGAGAAGAATAGTCCGCCTTCGCCGGTAACCGCATAATATTTATTGGTATCAGAAGCATGAAACTTCATTTGACTGATCCGGCAGAAACCGTGTATTTGTCCGGAAGTATTTGTGGGGAAATTCGTCCCGCCGGGAACCGGTGTCCAGTTGGCTAATTGCGCATACGAGCAGATACTCAGCAGAACTGCGCATATAAGTAGTATTTTTTTCATCGGAAATTACTTTTTAGGAGTATTGAGTTCTTCTATCTTTTTTCGCTCTTCGGATTGAGCATCAATGATTTTTTGCTGTTCCTCCGGAGAAACGATACTTCCATCCTCACGAACCCAGGGCTTTACAGCTTTCATCCATCCTTTAAATGCGCGAACCTCAGCCGCATAAAGCATTGTTTCGTCCGGTTTTCCTTTTCGCTTTCGCTTTTTTTCTTTTCGGGCGTGCTCCCGTTTGCGTTCTTCCTCCGATTCTTCATCCTGTTCTAAGCCCACTTCTCTTTCGAATGTGTCCAGTTCATGATTTTCAAAGGGTTCTTCAGGTAATACCCTGCTCTTCCAAAATTCTCTAAAGGCTCTGATTGTGAGATAATAGTTCGCGTTCGGATCATTCATCATTTCAATCCAAATGGGTTCTTTTCGAAATTGTCTGGGTTTGTATTTCTTTCCTGAGTCCTGGGAGAGACTGATGAAGTTGATACAAAACAGGAGCAGGAATGTCAGTAGTATTCCAATTTGCCGTTTGCCGTTCATAAGTATACAGTTTATGGTTTATTTTGGTTGTTTTCCAAATGTCTAAAAAACAACATTTTTTCGGAGCGAAAGTTAATAAACTTCTTTTCGTAGATTGAAAAAATAACAAATGCATCAAAAATTGTTCGCATGTTGTATTTCCAACTTAACCGCTTATTTTGTTTACAAAACATACCCAACGGATTTTTGATGATTCATTTCTACCCGAAAAACTTCCCTTTTCCCAAAAATTAAGGCATACAATGAACCTTTCAAAATAAAAAGCCTGCTTCAATTTGAGTCTTAAGAATGTAGAAAACGGTCAATTCAGTATCAATGAGATACATGTGAATAAATTTATAGCTGTTATTATTTTAACTAAAACGATCTGGGATTCAAATAATGAAGTAAAAATTAATGTTTTATTGGTCAATCAGGATCCTTTAGAAAAATTCCAATTGATCCGACAGGCCGCATGAGGAGTGAAAACCTGCTTACAAAATTCCGGTCATTAAAAGCATGGAAAACACTAAAAGCATGATTGCGACGAAGGTTTGAAGAAACCCGATCGTTACTTTCTTCAACAGCTTATTTCCGGCATAGGCTCCTAAGAATGCGGATAGAACTGCCAGAGTTAACAGTAAATAGTCCAGTTTATCGTACTGTTTTGAAAGATCGGCGGCGTAAATAGTCAATCGCGAAAGATCAATAAGAACAGCTATGATTACTCCGGTAGCGATAAATTGCTCTTTCGATAAGTTTGCCCGAATTAGAAAGGCGGATCTTAAAGCACCCTGGTTCCCGGAAAGTCCACCGAAAAAACCACTCAATACGCCTCCAAGCGGTATGTATTTTTGACTAAAGTTTATTTTCGATAAAGATGGAATGAGATCCACTAAGGCAAAAAATGCCAGCAATAATCCTATGATGAGTTTTACCCATGTAACATCAGCGGTTTTGTTTAGAAAAGAGTAAGAAAATAACGGCTGAACACCGGAAATTACGGTTAACAGGTAAGCTCCCAGGAATGCAAAAAGAATGGCGGGTATTCCGAAGCGAATGACAACTCTCCTACTGGCATTTCTCCCCACCAGGAAAAGCTTGAAAAGATTATTCAGAAAATGAACAATTGCGGTCAGGGATATGGCTATTTCCAGCGGAAAGAAAATGGCAAAAACAGGAACAAGTATCGTTCCTAGGCCAAATCCAGAAAAAAATGTCAGCCCGGAACCGAGCAGTGAAAAAAAGCAAATCGTTATATACTCAATGACCATAGTTACTTGTTAGCGGGAAGCAAAATAAAACAAATTAAACAAACTCCCGATTATCCGAATGTGAAGTTTAAAGTTAATGGCTATTCATGAAAGATGGTTACCTATTAAAAAAATCCTTCATCAAGTTGAATATTATTCGGGATTCATCTGATAACTCCAGGTTTCTGTCCGATTCAAATCCAAGAATACAACACTATTTCACAAGGATTTTGTTTGACAGCGTCAAAAAAACAGATTACTTAGTACTCAAATCGTTAATTACTGCGTGAAAATCCTTATTACCTCTTTCCAAATTATGCTCAAAATAGTTGCAGCAATGGTTGTTACAGTCTGTGTTTCCGCTTTTGCCCATTCCCAAAAACTTCAAATTCTCGATAACTATACCAACCAACCGATTGTCGGTGCTGTTGCGGTTCAAAACCAAAAAGCTTACACTTCAAATGCTGCTGGGTTAATGGATCTGATAGGAATTACTGTTCCTTCGGAAATCATCGTCCGGCATCCGAATTATGCGAGTATGACCATCCAAATTTCCAACAGGAAATTGACGGTTGTTTCGCTGCTTGAAAAAAACATGGACCTGGATGAAGTAACTGTTTCATCAAGCCGGTTTTTAGAAAAGAAATCAGATGTTCCGAGACGCATCGAATCCATCAGGAGTTCTGACCTTCAACAAATGAATCAAACCAGCAGCGCCGATGTACTTGCATCCAGCGGAGCTGTTTTCGTTCAAAAATCCCAATTGGGAGGCGGTTCACCCGTAATCAGGGGATTTGAAACCAATAAAGTACTACTCGTGGTAGACGGTGTTCCGTTGAATAATGCCATTTACAGGGGCGGTCACCTTCAGAATGTCCTCACAATCGATCCGGCATCTTTGGAAAGCGTTGAAATTGTTTACGGTCCAGGCTCGGTAGTATACGGATCTGATGCCCTTGGAGGAGTCATGCATTTCCACACGATGAAACCCCTGTTCTCTGAAACCGATACCCTATTGATCAAAACGAATTCATACGCCCGGTACTTTTCTGCTGCAAACGGCTATTCGGGACACACGTCATTGAATCTTGGATGGAAACGCTGGTCTTCAGTTACCGCTTTTACATATTCTCATTTCGGTGACCTGACCCAGGGAAAAGTAAGAACCAGCAAGTACCCGGATTTTGGCGAAAGAACATTTTATGTAGAACGGATCAATGATACGGACTCCATGATGGTTAATCCGAACAAAAACAAACAGGTAGGATCAGCCTATTCTCAATACGACATTCTTCAGAAAATTGCATTCAAACAAAACGATCACGTGGTCCATACACTGAATATGCAGCTTTCGAATTCTTCCGATATTGATCGATACGACAGGCTTACCCAGACAAAGAACGGACTTCCCCGTTTTTCGGAATGGCATTACGGTCCTCAATTCAGATCGTTAATCAGTTATGATTTATCCATCACCAAAAAAACGCAGTTATATGACCAGGTGAAAGCAAATGTTTCGCAGCAGTGGATTGAGGAGAGCCGCCATGACAGAGCCTATAAATCCGATTTTTTAAATCGAAGAACTGAGAAAGTGATGGTGAGTACTTTCCTGCTTGATTTGGAGAAAAAAGTCCGCAAACATGAAATCAGATACGGATTGTTTGCCAAATACGATCGCGTCCAATCAACTGCAGAGAAGCAAGACATTGTGGTGGATACTTCCGGCTCTTTGGATACCCGTTACCCGGACGGCGGATCTTCGATGCTNNCCAATTACGTGATGTTAAATGCTAAATTCAATGACCGGACATTTTATCCATTCCCATACAGTGAAGCGAAACAAAACAATAGCGCAGTTAACGGGAATATCGGAATCATTCTGCAACCGGTAAAAAGTATCCGGGTTTTATTGAGCGGATCAACCGGGTTTAGAGCACCAAATATTGACGATTTAGCCAAAGTATTTGAGTCGGTTGTGGAAACAAGCAATACCCCTGGAAAACTGGTAATTCCGAACACCAATTTAAAACCTGAAACAGTGTATACCGGTGAATTGGGAGTAAGCTACCGGTACAAGGACCAGGTCCAGGTGTCGGCTCTGGGATACTATTCCAGGATAGAAAATGTCATTGCAATTCTTCCCTTCACATTAAATGGTTCCGACACTGCTTTTTACAATGAAAACTACGTAGATATTTACGCCGCTCAAAATGCAAATTATGGCATTATTTACGGTGCCGAAGGAAGTCTTAAAGCGCAGTTCCTGAAACACTGGAGTTTGAGTTCTTCGATTAATTATACCTACGGACGGCTTTATTCGGAGGATGGAGAAAAACCGCTCGACCATATACCACCTCTTTATGGAAAAACATCCCTCCAATTTACCTGGAAAAAGTTCCGGGCAGAATTCTTCAGTCAATACTCCGCCTGGAAAAGGTTAGCGGATTATTCCGACAGCGGGGAAGACAACCTGCCCTATGCAACGGCAGACGGAATGCCCTCCTGGGTGACTTACAACTTAAGAATCGGGTATCAGTTCAGTTCTAAATTATCTGCCCAGGTTGCCTGTGAAAATATACTGGACCAAAATTACAGGACGTTTTCATCTAATATCAGTGCGCCCGGAAGAAACTTCATTGTGACACTCAGGCTTAATACGTTTAAATAAAAAACGGCTTCCCATCGGTTAGCAGGAAGTTGTTTTTTCACCCTGCAGGCAAGTAAAGTTTTACCGTTCCTTTTTTGAATACCACTTTGTCCAAATGTCCCATTTTTAGGCGGTCTGTTGTGATTAAGTGCATGTGCAGGAAAGTATCGTGATGTGTAAAAATGGCCTTATGTTCCGTTGAGAAGAATCCGATTATTTCCGATTGTTCGTTTTTGAGCTCATAATTTTTCTGTCCTTTATGTGCTTCATCCGGTGAGCTTACTTTTGAACCTTCGGGCAAATTCACCACATGTATGGTTGCCTCTTCAACTGTTCCGCTGAGTTTAAACATAAAAGGGCGTGGTGCATTTTTAGTTGCCTGATCCAAATAGGTTTCAAGCTGCGAAATGGATTGAACGCTGTCGGGAAGCTCATGTTCCGTCCATTTTGAAATGACTGCATAGCCAAAAAAAGGAGCTTTTAGGTCGTAAGTTTCTTCCACTTTCATGGTTTTCCCGGAAACAACTGTGGATTTATAAGATTTACCGTCAACAATTAAGATTTCGCCTCTCAGGTATTCAACCGGTCCAAGTCCGTATAAATGGGTTTTGTTTGTTAGGGTGTCGAGATTGATGTTCCCGGAAAGTTGTCCTTTCCACATGACATTTTTCATCTCCCCTACAATTTTCACCTCGCCGGAATTCTGCTGTGCAATCGAACTGTTACTTGTTAAAGTAAAAATGGTTAGTGCGAGAAGTATTGTTTTATGTTTCATAATATAAATATGTTAGCCGTGAACCTCTTTTTAGATCGTTATCATTCATTCTTCAAATGTCAGAAAATTTTGTCAGGCTGCAGTTGTTCGTTTACCCTGAGGTGTTGGCATTGGAAAAATTGCAACCTGGAAGCATCTCTTTCTGGATTCTTTCCGGTAAATTTGATCTTGTACCGATTTTCCTTCGTAAAATTAAAATTGCCCGTCAAATTGACGGGCAATTATTTATTTGTTTCGACGGAAGACATAATAAGAAGTAAAAATTCAACTAAAAACAGTCCAATTGCGCATTTTAGTTTTGCATGGCACGACACTCCTTCGCACACTGCATACATATTTCAGCACATTCACGACAATGTTCATTGTCATGTTTGCCGCATTCCTCAGCACAGCGCTCACACATTTCAGCACACAAACTGCAAACAGTTCCGGCTTTTTCACTGCCAAGACTCATTAATTGAGCAGCTGTATAACAAATAACGCTGCATTCCATATCAAGTTGTATACAACGTGCCATTATAGCAACTTCTTTCTCCTGCAGGCAGGACGATGCGCAATGATTGCAGATTGCCGCACAACGCAAACATGCATCTATACAGCTTTTGTAATCGTGATAATTCATAACTCTTAATTTTTTGAATGAATCAAGAAGTTAAGGAAGACATTCTGTGAAGTCAAACAATTTCACAAACCTTTAGAAAAATTAGCTTCTTACTAGTTATTCAAAGATTAATTTAATGGTATCCGATTTCGTTCTTTCTATCAACCAGGTGTTCAATTGCGTGCGCTGCAAAGCTTTAACAGGCTTATTTGTACTAATTACCACCAATGTGAGTGTATCTGTACTCTTGTCTGTATAGTTCTCAACAACCCTGCTCGCACTATACGAGCGAAATCCCGGTAGAAGTGCTTTTAGTTCTTCAGTTAAATCGGGAATTGCATGCAGCTTATTTGTTTGGTTCACAGATTGGACCTTTAACGAATCGTGTCTGAAAACGTCGTTGAGAATACTCGCTCTAATCTGTTCCATATCTATTTCCTGTTTGGAATTAAGGCCTTGTCGGACAAGTAACTCAGCATTACCCAGAGCGTAAGTCTTTAAATTGCGTCTTATCGAATCGATTGTAGTTTCAGGCAATCGTTTTCCAATCAGGAGTACATTGATTTTCGAAGGATTATTGTCATACCTGAAGTTCTTGGATACAACAAGAGTATTATCGAATTGGAACTGCTCTTCCACAAATTGTTTTGCCCTGCTTTCGAAAAGGCTCTTGTTGACAATCTTGTACGTCAGGTAAATACTTGGAAGAATGGTTATAAATATTGTAAGCAGAATGTACCGGGAAACCTTTCTTCCTTGTACGTGTTCTTCAAATGACCTCCGTTTGAATTTCATCAAGCGGATGATCAGAAAGGTACTGATGCAAATAAAAATACTATTGATGCAGTACAGGTATAATGCTCCCAGGAAATAATAGTAATTCGCTGTTGCCAAACCATAGCCGGCAGTGCACAAGGGCGGCATTAATGCGGTTGCGATGGCAACTCCCGGGATTGCATTGCTTTTTTCGTTACGTGTAGCGGCAACAACTCCGGCAAGTCCGCCGAAGAAAGCAATGAGTACGTCCCACAAGGTTGGAGTTGTTCTGGCCAACAATTCACTTTTGGCTTCGTCTAAAGGGGTGATCCAAAAATAAATGGCTGAAGTGATAATACCTATAATAGTTGCCGTTAGTAGATTCCGAATACCTTTTTTTACCAGTCCAAAATCATCGGTTCCCATTCCAAGGCCAACTCCCATGATCGGGCCCATGAGCGGGGAAATAAGCATTGCCCCGATAACAACTGCGGTTGAATTCATATTCAAACCAATGGAAGCTATCAAAATGGCAAAGATCAGTGTCCAGAGATTTGCTCCCACGAAATCCGAGTTCCGGGTAATCGAGTTTATGACCTGTTCTTCATCAGCCTGGTCATGACGTAAATTGAACCGTTGAATAACAGCTCGTTTAAATACTTTGAATAACTGATTATTTTCCGTTTCCATACAGCTCTATTAATCCTTCAAAACATGTGATCTACTCCTTTTTGAAAGTTTAAGTAACAGAATTCCAGCAACTCCTGCAACAAATGATGCTGTCAAAATACCGTATTTTGCCTGGTCTGTGTAAAGTGGATTGGTAAAAGCAAGTCCCGTAACAAATAGCGACATGGTAAATCCAACTCCCGCCAAAACTGCCACCCCGCTAACATGCATCCAGTTAGCACCTTCGGGCAGATCCGATAGTTTGAGCCTTACTGCCAGCCAGGTAAATGAAAATACACCAATGAACTTTCCTGCAAGTAAGCCTGCGATGATACCGATGCTCACCGGATTTCCCAACGATGAAAAAAAGTCGCCATGAATAATAATTCCGGCATTGGATAAAGCAAACAACGGCATAATCACAAATGCCACCCAAGGGTGCAGTTTATCCTCAATTTTCTGCAAAGGAGTTTCGGCATCCAAACATCTCTTTTTAATAGATTGAATAATATCGTGCTGTTCGGGGGTGGTCAGCGAACTGTTTAACGGTATTTGCTCTTCAAATTCTTCCAAATGGATTTTTGTTTTTTCAGCGAATTCGCTTTCATTTATTTTGGTTCTTGCCGGGATCGTAAAAGCAACCAAAACTCCCGCGATGGTAGCATGGACTCCTGAAAAAAGGAATCCTACCCAAACTGCTATGCCGATAATCAAATAGAAAAAAATACTCCGTATTCCCAAAATATTACCGACCGCAAGAACCACTAAAAAAATTCCGGCAACGATTAACGGGGCCCATGCAATTTGAGCGGTATAGAAAAAAGCAATGACTAAAACCGCGCCCAGGTCGTCGGCAACTGCCAAGGCCGATAAAAAAACTTTTACCGAAGACGGAATATGACGTCCGGCTAATGAAAGCAGTCCCAGGGCAAAAGCAATATCTGTTGCCATTGGTATTCCCCAGCCTTTGGTACTGTCTGATCCCATATTCGCCAATAAATAGATCAACGCCGGAACGATCATTCCCCCCAAAGCAGCAATCATCGGAAGAGATGCCTTTTTAGCCGTTGACAGTTCACCTGCCATAAACTCACGCTTTAACTCCAGTCCAATGACAAAGAAGAATAAGGCCATTAAACCGTCATTAATCCATACGTGCAGCGGCTGATCCAAACCGTGCCCGTTAAAATTCACCGTAAAATGAGTTTCCCACAAGTCATGGTAAGATTCTCCCCAGGAAGAATTCGCCCAAATAATAGCAATAACAACACTGATAAACAAAACAATGCCGCCGGTATATTCCCGGTGAATAAATCTGTTAACGGGTTTTAATATATAATCGATAGGAGATTTTGCCATGAGATTTTTATGTGAAAAAGATATTTGTAAAAGCATTAAAGATACTTATTTTTCGTGTTTTTCCCGATTAAGACGGTCCCCGTGTAATTTTGAAGAGAAATGTCAACCTTTTAATGGAAGATTTGGAGTTTGTGCTAGAGCTTGAAGCATTGGATTATTGATGCTTTCAGAAAATGATTTTGGATTATTCAATCTGATCTTTCAATTGATGATTTTTCAACAACTTACTATAAGATTTTAAAAATTCATCTTTATTATTCTTAAGTTCTTCGATTATCGCATTTCGTTCAGGAGGTATGGTTGAATACTTATCTGCCCACAAATGAATTTCAACCATTAAAGGCAGTAAATCAATTCCCTTTTGAGTTAATTGATACAACACTTTTGCTTTACTATCCGGATGATCCAGCTTGGTGATAATCCCATTGGATTCAAGCATCTGTAATCGGGTTGCTAAAATATTGGTTGCAATTTTTTCTTCGGATTTCAGGAAATCGCCATAGGTGCACTGCATCGAAAAAATTAAATCTCGAACAATCAACAAGGACCACTTATCTCCCCAAATATCTAAGGAACTGCTTATTGGACAATCAGACCTTTTTTTCATCTCTCCCATAATATATTTTTAAAACCACTTGCATTTTAAAAGTTATTTGTAATATTGCACTTGCAAAATGCAAGCAAATATATCAAATTAAATCCAAGGCACAATGCAACTAAAAGGGAAAACAATATTGATTACAGGCGGTACTGCTGGTATCGGCCTTGAAGCAGCAAAGCAATTCTTAGATCACGGAGCAAAAGTGATTATTACAGGAAGAGATCAATCAAAACTAGAGCAGGCAAAAAAAACATACCCTGCCTTAACAGCCATAAAAAGCGACATTGCAGATGAAGCTGATTCTATTTCACTTTTTAATCAAGTAAAAGAACTTGGTGGTATTGATATCCTGTATAATAATGCTGGTGTCATGATTGCTTCAACGAACATGGGACTGGCAAATGACAGACATCTAACGGAAGCTCTTTACGAAATGAATGTGAATTATACAGGTGTTATTCGTCTGAATAATCTGTTCATGGAGATGCTAAAATCGAGAAAAGAAAGTGCGATCATCAATACTACTTCACTTCTTGCGTATGTCCCTTCCACCACTGACGCAACCTATTCCGCATCGAAAGTGGCACTTCGCTTTTATACAGAAACATTACGAAAACATCTTGAGATTCTGAATAGCACGGTGAAAGTATTTGAACTGTTGCCTCCTGTAGTTTCAACTGAAATGACTGCTAGTAGAAAAGGTAAAAAAATAACTCCGGAAGTATTGGTGAGTCAGTTGATCAAAGGGATTCTAAAAGATAAACTTACGATTCGCGTTGGTGACACCAAAATCATCTATATGCTTAATCGACTTTTTCCGAAGTTAGCTTTCAACCTGGTTAACCCTAAAACAACTTATGCAAGTCTAAAGCAGTAAAACAAATTTAAAATACGGAAATATGAAAGCGTACGCGATTAAAAAATACAGCAAAACAGAAGGTTTTCAATTCATTGAACTTCCAGTACCTGAGGTAAAAGAAAATGATGTATTGATCGAGGTTTACGCATCAGGGTTGAATCTCCTGGACTCCAAAATAAAGACAGGTGAATTCAAGCTTATTTTGCCTTATAAGCTTCCATTGGTACTCGGTCACGATGTTGCAGGAATCGTTACTAAAGTTGGTTCGAAAGTGAAGAAATTCAAAATTGGTGATGAAGTATTTTCAAGACCTTCTGATTTTAGAATCGGAACATTTGCAGAATTCATTGCCATTGATGAAAAAGATGTTGCACACAAGCCTAAAAACCTTTCCATGGAAGAAGCAGCTTCTATTCCGCTGGCGGCTTTAACTGTTTGGCAGGCTTTAATTGAAAGAGCAAACCTCAAAAAAGGACAAAAAGTTTTTATCCAAGCTGGTTCGGGCGGAGTTGGGACAATTGCTATCCAGTTGGCGAAGCACCTCGGAGCAACAGTTGCAACCACTGCCAGTGAGAGTAGTTTTGATTTACTCAAAAATCTCGGAGCTGATGTACTGATCGATTATAAAAAACAGGATTTTGAAGATGTCCTGAAAGATTACGATGTAGTTTTGAACAGCCAGGATAAAAAGACCCTGGAAAAATCACTCCGAATAACAAAACCAAACGGAAAAGTGATTTCTATTTCAGGACCTCCAACACCTGAATTCGCAAAAGCAGCAAAAGCTCCCTGGTTCGTGAAGATTATTATATCACTTCTCAGTTCCGGAATTCGAAAAATGGCCAAGAAAATGAAAGTTTCATATTCCTTTCTTTTTATGAGAGCTGAAGGAAATCAGTTAGAGGAAATTGCAAAACTGATTGAAGCTGGCAAAATCAAGCCTGTTGTCGATAAAGTGTTTCCATTCGAGCAACTGAATGAAGCCCTTGCCTATATAGAAAGCGGCCGTTCCAAAGGAAAAGTGGTAGTGAAAACAACCTAATTTTAAAAGCTGAAAAACAGAACATCCGAATTCTCTCATTCTCACACTCCGTTCTCGCTCTGAAAAAGAAAAGCATCACTTTCGCGATGCTTTTCTTTTTGTTGTGACCTCGTCAGGAGTCAAAC
>DJFP01000235.1:9003-25137 GCA_002432565.1 Flavobacteriales bacterium UBA5869 | reverse complement strand
GTTATTTGTCAAAATGGTAGTAATTTTAAGTTTGTTCAATTTTTAGCTGTTATGAATCAAATTTCTTGTCCCAATTGCGGAACTTCCATCGACGTAAATGATATTTTAGCACATCAGCTGGAAGAACAAATTCAACGCAAGTACCAAAACGAGCTGAATGAGACGCGGAATGAGTTTGCGAAAAAACAAGATGCCCTGCTTCGTGAAAAAGAGGAGTTCGAAGAAAAGAAACGGCGGGAAAATGAACTTTTCCAGGAGCGTTTTGAGCAAAAACTGAAAGAAGAACGAAAAAACCTGGAGGAAAAGCTGAAAACAAAACTGCTGCAGGAGCAGGGTGAGCAATTTGCAGATCTCCAAAAGGAACTCAACGAAAAATCCGAACAGATCAAGGAATTGAACCGGACCAAGGCAGAGATTGAAAAATTGAAGCGGGAAAAAGATGAGATGAAAGAAGTGGTGGAAGCTGAAGCTCAACGTAAATTAAATGCTCAGATCCAGGAAGAGAAGGAAAAAATCCGGAAGACAGAAGAAGAACGTAATGAATTACGTGTTAGAGAGTTGCTAAAGCAGCTGGAAGACCAGAAAAAGCTGACAGAAGAAATGAAACGCAAGCAGGAGCAAGGCTCCATGCAGCTGCAGGGGGAAGTCATGGAACTGGCAATTGAGGAGTGGTTGATGGCGAACTTTCCCATGGATACCATTGAAGAGATCCGGAAAGGAGCGAGAGGAGGTGATTGTCTTCAAACCGTTCATACGCGTGCGCAGCAAAATTGTGGTACAATTTACTATGAATCCAAAAGAGCGAAGGATTTTTCTCCGTCATGGATAGAGAAATTCAAAGCAGATATCCGCGATAAGGGAGCAGATATCGGAGTGCTGGTTACGGAAGTAATGCCTGCTGATATGCAGCGAATGGGATTAAAAGACGGAATTTGGATTTGTACTTATGAAGAGTTCAAAGGACTTTGTTCGGTGCTTCGGGAAACAATTATCCAAATTAGCAGTACATTGGTAGCCCAGGAAAATAAAGGTGATAAAATGCATTTGCTTTATGATTTCCTGACCAGTTCCACTTTTAGAATGCAGGTAGAGGCTATTGTGGAAGGATTTACGCAAATGAAAGCTGACCTCGAAAGTGAAAAAAGGTCTATGCAGCGCATTTGGAAGCAGCGTGAAAAACAAATCGAAAAAGTGATTGTCAATACCATCGACATGTACGGTTCTGTAAAAGGGATTGCCGGAAATGCCGTGCAGGAAGTAAGGGCTTTGGAATTGCCGGAAGCTCCGGATGCGGATGATGAAGACTAATAATTGAAAATATTTCCCCCTTTGAAGGGGGAAAAAGGGGGATGGCCACCCCTCTTGATCTCCCCTCTGTGCCTGGGCTGAAGCTTTAGCGCAAGCATAAGGGGAGAGTGGTGAAATGATTTTAACTATTACACGCATGATCAAATTTGCTTACACTATTTTGTACGTTTCCGATGTAAAACGTACAGCTGAATTCTATTCCAGAACTTTTGATTTCGAAGTACGCTTCATTGCTCCGGGCGATGAGTACGCAGAATTAAATTCAGGAACAACGACCTTGTCTTTTGCAGCACTTCCTTTGGCGAAATCCAATTTGAAAGAAGGTTTCCAGGAAAGCAGTTTGGCGGCCAGACCTTTCGGATTGGAAATAGGGTTTACAACCGTGGACGTTCCGGCTTTGGTTGAAAAGGCCCTTGCGAACGGTGCTACACTACTCGAAGAACCGAAAGAAAAGCCCTGGGGACAAATGGTTGCTTATGTCCGCGATTTGGAAGGATTCCTGATCGAAATCTGCACTCCGATGGATTAAGGATTTTATATTCCGAATGAATACATTTATTCGAGAGTTATAATTTGTACGGTATGAAGTATATTCGCACAACATGAACCGATTAAAGAATACATACACCGCCTTTAAACAACTACCGGAGAAATACCTGATTGTTTTTGCATTTGCTATAATCTATTCACTTGTTTCCTTGGTGAATCATTATCTATTTCGCACTTATGCGATGGATTTAGGAATTTATTCGAACGCTTTGTACGATTATTCTCATTTTCAATGGAACGACAGCACGGTTTTTAAAATGCAATCTCAAAATCTGATGGGAGATCATTTTGATTTTTACCTCATGCTTTATTCTCCCTTTGTCTGGATTTTCGGTTCTTATACCTTGCTGATATTCCAAATTGCTAGTATTCTTTTCGGAGGATTGGGGGTTTACCGTTATTTTAGAGGAAACCGTTTTTTGGCCATAAATGCCATGCTGTTTTTTTATTCTTTTTTTGGAATCTACACTGCTTTAGCCTATGATTTTCACAATAATGTAGTAATAGCAATGCTTGTTCCCTGGCTCTTTGTTTTTACCAGGGAACGGAAGATGAAGTGGGTAGCATTCTTTGTGGTACTGCTTTGGCTCGGAAAAGAAAACAGTGGTTTGTGGATGGCCTTCATTTGTTTCGGACTTTCCTTATTGAACTGGAAAGAGAAAAAATGGCGCTTCTTTTTAATTATTTCCGGATTTGCATCCATGGTTTATTTCATTGTTGTGTTAAAGTTAGTGATGCCTGCAATGACTCCTGACGGGATTTATCCGCATTTTGATTATACCATACTTGGCGGAACAATGACAGAGGCCGTTAAGCGGATGATTTTTCATCCGGTTGATTCCTTTCAATTGTTCATATCCAACTTTAGAGACCCAATTGCTTTTAACACGAAAGCAGAGCTCATGTATTATCTCTTGTTTTCCGGATTTGCATTGTTGGTTCTAAGACCTGCTTATTTGCTGATGCTGATTCCGATCTTTTTGCAAAAGTTCTTCCACGATGATATAAATATCTGGGGAGCAGGCTATCATTACTGCATTGAGTTTACACCAATTCTGGCAATCGGTGTTTTTGAAGTGATTGGCAAACTGAAAAAAGAGTCGTTTAAAAAAACAGCCGGAGTATTGGTGGCTTTCTTAGCAATGTTTACGACTTTTAAACGAATGGGAGATCCCTATTTATTTACACCGCCTGAGAACATTGATTTCCTGTCGAAAGAACATTACACAAAATCATATGATGTAAAGCGAGTGTATGAGGCGTTTAAGCTCATTCCGAAAGATGCGGTGGTTTGTGGCCAGGGAAACTTGGTTTCGCACTTGGCAAACCGTGATTTTTGTTACATGTATCCAATAATCAAGAATGCCGAATACGTAATCCTGGCAAAGAAAGACAGCAGTTACCCCTTAAGTGATTCTATGTTCCGGGTGGAAATCCGGAATTTCCAGCAGTCGAAAGAATGGATCAAAGTGGTAGATAACGAAGAAGTGCTATTGGTTAAAAAACAGTAGGGACGTCTCGGTTTAACCGAGACGTCCCTACATGATCGTTTTTATGAATTTAAATCTATTTAATTCCCTTTAATCTCAAATTCCGTTCTACGGTTTTGCTGTTTTCCGTCCTCGCTGTTGTTCGATGCGATAGGTTGGGAAGAACCGTATCCCTTAGCAGTCATTCTGCTTGCAGAAATACCTTTTTGGGACAAATAAGCAACAACAGCTTCTGCACGTTGCTGAGAAAGTGTTTCGTTCAAAGTCGCAGACCCGGTATTGTCCGTGTGTCCTGAAATTTCGATCTTCAATCCCGGAACATCCTTCATTAATTGCACCAATCGCTCCAACTCGGCATTTGATTCCGAACGAAGAGTTGCCTTATTCACATCAAAGAAAATGTTGCGAAGTGCAATTTTTGAACCGATTGCGATATTTTTCAATTCGATCACTTTATTTACCAGGTTGTCAGCTGATCCCTCCGGAATGTCAAAGTTCTCGGAGTGGAACAGGTATCCGGGTGCTTTCACGGCAATCCCGTAGTTTTTACCCGAGTTCAGGGTAATAATGAACTTTCCGGTTGCGGAGTTGGTGGTAAATGTTTCAATCACTTTCCCCGTTGCGTTGTCTGTGATTTCGATCTGCGCTTCAACCGGTTTTCTGGAGATCGCATCAATGGTAATCCCTTTAAATACGGTCAAACTCTTTTTCTTAACCTCTACAGATTTTTCAATCGTGTGATCCTTTACCGGCATTACAATACTCGCAAGCAAGTAGTCTTCGGTCTCTGAGATTGGTTTTTTCTCCGGTCCCCAGAAAGTCACTTTGTAGATGTCATAACCGCCTTTTCCACCGGATCTGTTGGATGAGATGTAAGCAAATTTCCCGTTCGCCGTAGAAGCAAAGAAGAAGTCATCGTATGGACTATTGATCGGGTATCCCATATTCACAGGGGTTGTCCATTGACCCTGTACTTTTTTGGAAAGAAAAATATCATAACCACCCATTCCATCATGTCCTTCTGAAGCGATGTACATACTTTCTCCGTCAATATGGATATAGATAGGTCCGTCGTTAAACTTCGAGTTTACACCTGTAAGCATGGTTGCGATCATGTAATCCTGTTTCATTTTATTCTGCATTCCGGAGAACATGACTTCGGAACCGGTTTCGCGTACATCGTTGTCCCGGCAGAAATAGATCTTCCATCCGTCTTCGTTGTAACAGGCATAACGCTCGTTGTTTTTGTCGGTACTGATGAAAATACTCAGGATTTTAGGGTCTGACCACTCATTTCCTTTCAATTTGGACTCGAAAATATCCGTCTGCCCGCCTGCGTCTCTGTGTAATAGCATTTTAGTTCCATCATAAGAAAGACAGTTGGAGATATCGTCGTTGTTCGAGTTGATCGGTCCCTGAAGCTTTGTCGGGGTAGACCAGTTTTCCAAAAGTGTGGAAGAATAAATCTCATAGTCATAAACACCAAGGGTGTTAGCGTCGTGGCTGTTTGGCCTGTTCGAACTTAAGATCATTTCGGACCCGTCTGTTGAAATAGAAGGGGCGATTTCATCGCAGTCGGAATTTAAGGACGGAACATTATCTACCCAGCAGCGAACCGGAGAAGCTTCAAATTTCTTCGCTGTAACACATTGCTTTTTACGCTGGTTTACAAATTTCATGAAATTATCCGCCTTCTTGTATTCCGTTTCAAATGTGGTATAGTACTTAGAAGCCTCGTCGTATTTTCCTTCCAGTTGAGAAGTATATCCCAGGTAGAAGTTCAGGAAAGGATCACATTTCGGATCTAGTTTTTGTGCTGTTTTGATGTAGCTTATAGACTTAAACGGATCTGTTGAGTTCGCATAACAAACGCCGATTTTGTAATTGAGCAAAGCATTATTCGGATTGTATTTTTGAGCTTTTTCGTATTCTTTCAAAGCACTTTTGAAGTTCGTACCGAAATCCTGGACCGCGAAAACCGCTTCCATACCCACTTTGTAAAATTCATCTCCCTTTTCAATGGCAGCGGTTGCTGCTTTCAAACCTTCCTTATCGTCCTTAAAGTTTGCAGATTTAAAATCTACGTTTTGTCCGAATAGATTTGTCGCTAAACCAATAACGACTAGTGTTAATATTTTTTTCATCGTTTTGATTTTAATTGCTGCAGTTTCCTGAATGACATGTTTTTCCTTCTGTTGATCCTAAGTCGCTTGCTTTTTTCCAATCACTGCAGGCTTCTTCCATTTTGCGGAGCATTTCCCNNGCCATTCCTCTGTTTACGTAGGCAGATGCGTAGTTCGGATCGATGTTGATCGCTTTGGTTGCCAAATCTTCGGCTTTTTTAAAATCCTTCTTTTTGAAATAGATCCCCGACAAATTAGAAGCTGCAGGAGCATATTTCGGATTGATCTGCAGGGCCTTTTCAAAGTCCTTGATCGCGTCCTCCAAACTTCCTTTCTCAATCAAAGTTACCCCGCGGTTGTTATAAGCCAGGAAAAAGTTTACGTCTACGGAAATTGCGCGGTTAAATGCGATCAATGCCCCGGCATAGTCCTTCATTTTCTTTTTGGTAGTACCGATATTGTTCAATACAAATGCCAAATTCGGATTTTTGCGCAGTGCAGCTTCGTAGTCTTCGATTGCTTTGGGGTAATTTTCCTGCATGCGGTAACAGCTCCCACGGTCATTGTAAGCCATAGCGCTGTTTGGGTCCAGTTCGATACTTTTTGAAAAGTATTTAATGGCAGCATTGTAATCTTGTTGCAAGAATTTTAAAGTTCCGTAGTTGTAGTACGCCTTTGGGTTATTTGCATCTAATTTGATGGATTCTTCATAGTCCTTTTCGGCTTTCAAATAATCCGATAATCCCTGGTATCCGCGGCCACGCTGGAAGTAAGCTTTGGAGTACCCTTTTTGTTTCCCGATCAATGTAGTGAATGTCGTAACGGCATCCTGGTACATTTCAGCTTCGTTTTCAGCAACTCCTTTATTGTAATAAGCAGCTGTGAAGTTCGGGTCCGAAGCAATGGACTTGCTAAATGAAGCAATGGCTTCTTTGAAGTTTTTTTGGTTGAAAAGCTCAATTCCTTTGTTATAAGCTTCCTGACTTGCAGCAATAGCTGCGTTGCTTTGGTTCAATTTGGTAATTGAATCACGATACCTAATTTCTGCCGGAGTCATGCTTTCTATCTGTGAGAAAGAGATAAAACTGCACAATAGCATTCCGGCCATCATGGAGACGGGTTTTTTCATAGATTGTAATTTGGTTTAGGGTATCGAATTTAATAAAAATATCTCCCCTCCGAAATCAATACTTATCAACAGTGCGCAGAACCTTTTAACAGAAACCGAATGACAAAGAATATTCCGTAATTTCGTAAAGGAATAAATGAATTGAAGTTAAACTAAGAACTTAATGACGACAAACAACGCATATATCGTGGCTGGTGTAAGAACAGCCATTGGAAATTTTGGAGGAACTTTAGCTCCTGTCAGAGCAGATGATTTGGCTGCACACGTTTTAGCAGAATTGTTGAAAAAAGTACCGGAGCTGGATCCAGGTGCTATCGAAGATGTAATTTTGGGATGTGCAAACCAGGCAGGAGAAGATAACCGTAACGTTGCCCGCATGGCGTTGCTTTTGGCCGGGTACCCGATTTCAGTCGGGGGAGAGACCGTAAACAGGTTGTGTGCATCAGGTATGTCGGCGGCTGTAAATGCAGCAAGAGCGATCCAGGTTGGTGCCGGAGATATTTATGTGGCTGGCGGAGTAGAACACATGACCCGGGGGCCCTGGGTGTTGTCTAAATCGGCAACTCCTTTCGGAAGGGATCAGCAATTGTACGATTCTTCCTTCGGATGGCGTTTTATCAACCCGAAATTGGATGCCCTTTACGGAACCGATCCAATGGGAATGACAGCTGAGAACCTGGCTGAATTGCACAACATTTCACGGGAAGACCAGGATAAATTTGCAGCCTGGTCACAGGAAAAGGCTTTGATAGCTCAAAATGCTGGTATTTTGGCACAGGAAATTGCAGGATTATCTATCCCGAGAAAAAAACAAGATCCTTTGGTTTTCGATAAAGACGAATTTATGAGACCTGGAACAACTACCGAAACGCTTGGAGCTTTGAAACCGGCTTTTAAGAAAGATGGCTCGGTAACAGCAGGTAATGCTTCCGGATTGAATGACGGTGCTGCAGCTTTATTACTGGCTTCTGATCAGGGATTGAAAAACCACGGATTGAAACCAATTGCACGTATCGTTTCTGCCGCTATTTCCGGCGTTGAACCACGTATCATGGGAATAGGACCTGTGGAAGCTTCCCGCAAAGCACTGGAGAGAGCAGGTTTAACCCTTGACCAAATGGACGTATTGGAATTGAATGAAGCTTTCGCCGCTCAGGTACTTGCATGTACAAGAACGATGGGCTTAGACGACCGTGATTCGAGAATTAACCCGAATGGAGGAGCAATTGCACTCGGTCACCCGCTTGGAATGTCCGGATCGCGTATTTTACTTGCTGCAGCCAATCAATTACAGCGAACAGGAGGAAAATATGCATTGGTTACCATGTGTATCGGAGTCGGACAAGGCTACGCCGCTGTTATCGAAAGGGTTTAATTCCAACCTATCTTTTATTTTTGCATCTCTACTGTACCATGAAAAAACTCTTGTTTGTATTTTGTATCGGGCTTGTTTTCGCTTCTTGTAAGAAACGCGAGAAAGCAATTTGGGATACAGATTGGCAGGTTCCGCTGGTTCACGACAGCCTAACCTTATCCGATTTGGTAGCTGATTCGCTTTTAACCGTTGTTGGAGGAAATTATGTCCTGGATATCAATTCCTCTTTGTTCGAATTCAAGTTGAGCGATTTTGTGGAACTCTCGGATACTACTATTGAGAATGATTTCCCGATTGCTTTTAATTTTGCGGCAACCCCCGGAACAAGTTTTACGAATGGTACCGTCGAAGAGCATCCGATAAATATCGGTGATGTGCAGCTAAAGAGAATCCGTGTTAAAGGTGGTGGAATAGAACTCAAAGTATTTAATCCGATAGCTACCAAAACTTTTTTTACGATCAAATTGCCGGGTGTAACCAAAAACGGGGTGGTTTTAACTCAAAATTTTGAGGCCCCTGCAGGAACACAGAGTAACCCGGGGGTGGTTACCGGACTGGTTGATTTGAGTGGTTATGAACTGGACCTGACGGGTCAGGACGGACTTTCATATAACAGGCTTCAGTCTTTGCTGACCGTTACTTCTGATCCCAACGGACCTACGGTAAATGTGACTACTTCGGATATTATCAGGTTTGAATTCTCCATGAAAGATGTCCAATTGGCATATGCCCGGGGTTATTTCGGAAGTGAATTGGTTTCTGATACAGTATTTGCGAATATCGATGCAATGAACAACATTTCGGACGGGATCCTGGATGTGGACGCCATGACTTTTGACCTGGCAATTGAAAACGGATTAAAAGTAACCGGAAAATTCAAGATCAACTCCCTTAAAAACATCAATGCTTCCGGTAATGCGGTTTCTTTAAACCACCCGAATATCGGTACGTGGAATACAATCAATGCGGCAACAGGTTCCAGTGAGAGCTCAATTGCTCCCAGCAACACAACGTTGAATTTTACCCCCGGCAACAGCAATTTTGAACAGTTTATAGAAAATCATGGTTCAAAGAACGAATTGAGCTTTCAGTTGCAGATGAATCCCTGGGGAAATGTCTCCGGAGGCTGGGATGAAATTTATGATTCGCATCCGCTTCGTGTGAAACTGAACGGAATGTTCCCGCTGAATGTCGGTCTTTCAGACCTGATCTTCCAGGATACATTTGATCTTAGTTTGGTGAATGATCCCGCTAAAACAAATGTAAAATCGGGCCAGATTTGGGTTAATGCGATGAATGCTTTCCCGTTTGAAGGAAGTTTACAGCTTTACCTGCTGGATGCAAATTACCAGACAATCGCAGTTGTTTCGGGAACAAGCAACATTCAATCCAGTGTTTTTGGTTCGGTGATCAACGGAATCATGCAAAAGAAAAGTGAGGTCTTTTTCCCGGTTTCGGAGTCCGTTTGCGACAACATCGGAGCTGTTAAACACTGCATGATCAAATTGAAACTAAATACCTACGATGCAAACGGAGCAAATGTACAAGTGCCGATTCCGGCAAATGCATTCTTCAAGTTTAAATTGGGAGCGAATCTAACCGTTGAAAACCACCTGTAATGAAGAAACTACTTTTTGGACTGACGGTTATTCTTTTAACGAGCAATTCCTTGTTCGGTCAATCAACCTTTCCGGTTTTCAGAGACAGCCTTTTAACGAAGAACCGACTCCTGATCAATGGAAATTTAGATGTCACAGGAACTTCCATGCGGAAAGAATTCGTAAATACCTTGGCCTTCGGTGGTTATATTGATCCGGAAATGAAAGACCGGACTATGAAGTCGACCAGGGGGAATAACCGTTTTGGGGTTTTCGGATCGGGAGAAATCACTTATGTTTCCGGAGCTTCGGACTTATTTAAATCCGGAAAATATTCCTGGTTGGTAAAAGCAGGTTATTATGCTATTGGAAATATCAATTATACCAAAGATGCTTTCAAAATGACCTTTTACGGGAATAGTTACCTGGGGGCAGACACCGCAACCTTAACCGGAACGCGTATTTCGGGGATGCAGTTCCAGAAGGCAGGTTTTGGGTTCTATCACAAGAAAACTGGAAGCTCTTTGACTTTGAATGCGATCAATGTTCAAAATCAGTTCGGCGGATATATCCGGAAAGGAGAATTCTCCCAGGACCCGAACATGGATTCGATTAGTCTTCATTTGAACGGGGATGTGAGGTATTCATCCGGGAAACAATTTAGCAAAGGGATTGGGTTCGCTGTTGATTTTGATTTTTACCTGAAAGTTCCCTGGTTGAAAGATTCGGCCACTTTCCAGTTTACAGTACAGAACCTGGGAGCGGCATATATGTTTGAACCTCAAACCAGTTATTCGCCGGATTCTACCTATCGGTTCAGTGGTTTTACGCTAGACCAGATCAAGAACAGCGGAAACCTGTTCGGAGATGACTTTTCCTTGCTGGATTCCCTGAATGTAGAAAAGAAATCAGTGAAGCGCTGGGTGATGGTACCTGCTCATATCCAGGTCATGAAATTGGTAGATGTTTCATCCTCCAAAAAATTGCAAAGCTTCTTTGGGATCCGTTTTTACCCTACAATCGGTATTGTACCGACAGGGTTTGCAGGATTATTCTATCGCTTTGTTCCTCGTATTTCAGCATCCGCAAATATTGCCTTCGGAGGTTCTTCAACGGTTCGCGGAGGCCTGATGCTGGGATATCACGGGAATAAAGTAGGTATGCAGTTAGGTACTGACGACATCTATGGTTTGGTGTCTAAAAAAGGATTTGGTCAATCAGCAGTAATTCGTTTGTCATGGTTATTCTAAGATATATTATCGCCTCATCTTTGCTTGTTTTCGCTTTCGGATCGAGAGCACAGATAGCATTTTACCATGTTTTTAGCGGAAGCGGGTACGATAAAGCAGAAGGTATTGCTGAGCTGCCCGACAGCAGTTACATCGTTACAGGTTCTTCTTCCAGTTTTGAGGACGCACCTTCACAGGCTTTTTTAATGAAACTGGATAAGTACGGTTTTCATGTTTGGTCGAAGCAATATGGAGGAACGGAGTTTGAAGAGGGAAGAAGAGTTCTTTTCGTTCCGAATTACGGGTATTACATTGTTGGAACATCTTCCAGTAACAGTACGAATGGTTTTGACGGTTATGTGGTGTTTACAGACCTTTCAGGCAATCAGCAATGGGAGAAATGGTACGATAACGGAGGCTGGGAACGTTTCCGGGATGCCATTTTGTTGCCGGATACGAGTATTGTAATGCTGGGGGAAACAGATGCCAATCCGGAGCAAACCCCCGATCAATACTTCGTTCGAATTGACAAGAACGGGGATGAAATTTGGAATCACCAGCAGGGCGGGGCCGGAGTGGATTATTTCAATAAAGCCGTGATGATAACAGATACCACTTTTGCCGCTGTAGGAACGGGATACCTGGCGGATTCACTCAAGTCCAAAGCTTATACCGGGTATTATCACATCAATGGTACGTTGATTTGGGATACTTTGACGGGAAGTAACGGGGAATATATTCTGAACGACGTTCAATGGGTCTCCAACCAGGTTAAATGCGTAGGTGAAGCTACAAAGGTGGGCAAAACAGATTCCGACAATTACCACATATTCTTTGCGCAGGACGGAAATTTTGTTTCACAGGATGATTTCTACATGCAGCATCCGAGCCGTTACACCGGATTCGTAAATTATACGGCACCTCCCGGCGACAGGTATTTTGTTGTCACACAGGGCAATGATCCGCAGTACTCTTATGCAGGCGGAGAAGATTTTGTGATCAATTGTTATTACGCGGCATTTTTCTGGGCTGGTTACGGATCAGGCTACAATGCACTGGGACAAGACCAAATGAATGAAATTATTCAAACCAATGATGGTTATGCAGTATTGGTAGGGTATCATTCCGATCCTGGCTTCAGTACCGGAGGAAGTTCGATGTTTATTATGAAATTGGGTAACGACAATGCTTTCCCTGCAAACACGGCTCCAACGATCTACAGCATTTTAAGTGTAGAAGATTTGGAAAATAATCCGGACGTCGCTGTGTACCCGAATCCTTTCACAGAATCCATTCAAATCGAAAATGCAGCATCACTTGAATCCGTTGAGGTATTTGATCTGACTGGGAAAAAGGTGTTTGCATCTTCTGGGATAGTTTCTTCCATTGAAACAGCTTCCTGGGAGAAAGGAACATATATTATCCGTTGTCAATCGAACGGGGTTTGGCACTCGAAGAAGCTGGTAAAGTTCTAGAAATGTGATACCTGGTAATGTACAAAACTGTCACCTGAACTATTGTCAGAATACCTATACTAAGAAAGTAAGGTTCGTAATGAAGTTCATGAAATAAATCATCCGGAGTTAATTGAGCGTTTAAAACAATGCGGGATATAGACATCCTGCATTTTTCTTTTTCCTACCTTTACCCTTTATTCCTCCCGTGAAAAATACGCTGTTAAATCGCTCGGATTCCCTCCCCTTAACCTGTTCAAGGGCTGGCACCTGCTGTCATGGAAATAGGGTACGGCTCAATCCCTGGGAGTTGATGCGTTTGGCGCAGGCAAAGGGAATTTCCCCGGAAGAGTTCCGTAGGAAACATACCCGGTCAGCCGGAACTGTTTTGCTTTTCAATGGAACCCCCAATCACACAGGAAAACCTTCCTGTAGTTTGTATGCAGACGGCCTGGGATGCAGTGTGCACCCGTCCCGACCATTGGCTTGCCGCTTATTTCCTTTGGGCCGGCAGATCCAAAACGGAACGGCTCAATACATGCACGAGGGCTCTGAATTTCCCTGTTTGAAAGAATGCCCGGAGGTGCTCGAACTTCCAAAACTGACGGTGGAAGAATATCTGGTGGGGCAGGAGACAAGCGCGTTCGAGCAAGCCCAGGATGCCTACCTGGAAATCTTGCAGAACCTGGCAGATATTGCCTTCGAATTACTGCTCGATACCGGTTTGGCAGCATCAGGGGATACCCAAACGCTTGCTTCCTGGCGAAAATTGGGCACAATGGATGCCGTTGCTCAAAGTAAACAAATCCCGGCTGAATGGCTGGATCTCCTAATGATTCCCGATTTGCAGGAACATGCAAACGAACTTCTCGACTTCGTTCAGTGGCACCAGGAACTCCTGAATACCAAAATTCAGGAACTGTCCGAAACCTTTTCAACTTTGGATGCCGTCCGCGAAGCCGCTATTCTCATGATGGCGTTAGCCCTGTTTTTATCGCATTCCATCGGTGCCGACTCCAAAGGTCTTTCCGAACACTGGATCGAAATCGCCAAAAGCCACGGAGCTGAAGAAAAGTAAAGATCTTTTGGGTTTATTTTTCGGTTCTATGATTTAGTCGCCAAATTAAAGATCAACACTGCGTACCAATACCCAATTACACGACCGGTAGAAATGTTTTAGAATCCCTAAATAGTCAGCCGTCCTAAGAATGTTTTGATGAAACTGCCAGCCTGCCAATTCGTTTACCAATACCGGAAAGTGCTAATCCCGTAGTGTTTGCAAAACTACTACGGGATTGCATTTTGGATCCCGTCTTTACGAGTGTTGGTTCGAATCGGCAGGTTGGCTGTATGCTGTAATTGTGCAAAGGCTACCTCGTATTACGTTTCAATGAAACTATACTTCGTCTTCAATCCACTTCGTGGCTTTCTTTTGGCCTACTTTTTCTGCCTTGGCAAAAAGTAGGGGAAATAAATAATTGAAAGTGAACCCTGCGCGTGCGGCACGCTCCACCCATCATTCATTTAATTCGTAATTCGGTCAGCCGAGGCTGATAATTCGTAATTAGAATTAATTAACTTTTTGTGTAAAACACAATCAAACTCTTTTACCTATCTTTTCTTTCAATAAATGAATCCACTCCATTACTAACCGGGTTTGTGCCGCTTGCCATCACAATTTTAAACAAATTGCCATGGAACAGAAACAAACGCCAAAAATGAGCCGGAGAGAGCGCAAAAAAGCTATGACTCCGGAAGAACGAAAAAAAAGAAAAAGAAAGCGCCTTATTATTTGGGGATCAATCATTGTGGTATTGGTCATTTTCCGGCTTCTTCTGCCATATATCGTTTTGAAGTATGTCAACGGAAAGCTCGAGAACCTGGAAGAATACTACGGACATGTCGATGATATCGACATCCATCTGTACCGCGGTGCGTATGTGATCAAAGATATCAAGCTTCTGAAACGCGTAGAGAAAAAAGGCAAAACCGGAACAGCAGAAAAAGATACGATTCCTTTTTTCAAATCACCTGCTATCGATCTTTCTATTGAATGGCGTGCTATTTTCCATGGTTCCATTGTGGGGGAGATCAGTGTGGAAGAACCTGTTCTTAATTTCGTTAAGGATCGTCACAAAGGGGAGGATGTGAAAGCAGATACAGCCGATTTCGCACAATTGGTAGATGATTTGATGCCGGTAACGATCAACCGCTTCGACATTCACAACGGACAAGTGCATTATATCGATCTGGGGGCCAAACCCAAACTGGATGTCGCTATGAAGAATCTCAATATCACGGCAACCAACCTCACGAATGTGACAGATAGTAAAGAACTGCTTCCTGCAACACTTACTGCCAGTGCAGTGGCGTATGAAGGAAAGTTTGCACTCAATGCCAAATTCGACGGATTGGCCAAGGAACCAACTTTTGACATGAACGTTTCTATGAATAGCCTGAACCTCGTATTGCTGAATGACTTTCTTCGGGAGTATGGAAATTTCGATGTCAAAAAAGGAAACTTCAGTTTGTATGGCGAATTTGCTGCTAAAAAAGGAAAATTCGGAGGGTACGTAAAACCGTTCATGAAAGACCTGGACGTTGTGCAATGGAACAAAGAAGAAGGAGATGCCAAGCAGATTCTCTGGGAAACTATTGTTGCCAGTGCTGCTGAAATACTACAAAATCAGAAGAAGGAACAGTTGGCAACCAAGGTCAATTTTAATGGTGAGTTTGATAACGTTCATTTAAATGTTTGGCGGGCAATCAGCTATGTTCTGCGAAATGCATTCCTGCATGCTTTAAAACCGTCTGTGGATAATTCAATAAGTATCAATAACTTGAAAGAAGGTGGTAAGAAAACATTCCTGGAAAAAGTTTTCGGTGGCAACCCTGAAAAAAAAGAAGCAAAGAAAGAAAAACGGGAAAAACGAAAAAATAAACGTAAAAAGAAATCATGATACTCAAATTTCGGCTTTGGCCTATAATCCTGATCTTGCTTCTCGGCGGCGGCGGATATTTGATTTACTTCTTTATCCAGAAGCATAAAATGCTCAATCTATTGGTTCCGGAAGTCACTGAAATAACTTTGATAAAGGCGAATATCCACCAGGATACCGCCTACATCGAAGTGAATACCATCGTGACTAACAAGGCGCCTTACGAAATGAATATTGATAGTGTAGTCTGTGATCTGGCGGTCGGAGGAACACTTTTGGTGTCGACCAGCAACTATGTGGGACTCCACCAGCAAAGCGGCCAATCAGATTCGGTGACCTTTTCGGTAAAGATCCCGATCAGCCATACGCGCAATAAGATAATGAGCCTTCAGGATCAGGATTCTACCGGTTTAAGTATTTCTGCAGTAATTGTTTACTCAGGAATGAAGGTTCCGTTTATCAAAAGTAAAAAGATCGAAGTTCCGGTCCCTCCGAAATTCAAGATACTGAAGACCGATAAAAAGGTCAAATTGTTTAAGAAAGATATAGAGGCACAGCTTTTCCTGAGTATCATCAATGAAGGGAAGAACTTGTCGCTGGATCTGCATGACCTTCAATACGAGATCATAATTGGTGATGATTTGGCTTCGAAAGGAAAATTCCCGAGGGATGTTTCTATCCGGCCGCAGTCCTCACAAGTGCTGAAGCTCCCTATGAATATAAAAATGAACCATCCTTTGGAAACTATTTTTAAAATTATGGGGGATAAAGACCGGCTTCCTTTTCGTATCAAGTTGAGCGGATACCTCGATGCCGGCAAAATGAAGCGCATTCCTACAGTAATCTTTGCATCCGGGAAAATGGAATTGGTAAACGAGGAAAAAAAGAAAGTGGAGAAGAAGCGCGAGAAAGAAAAGAAGAAGGAACAACGCAAGGAAAA
>DJFP01000235.1:5053-8997 GCA_002432565.1 Flavobacteriales bacterium UBA5869 | reverse complement strand
TTGTTTCAAGGTAATTTTACCAAACGAAAGCATCCTCTTTAAACCAATCACCGTGTACACGGAGCGTCTGTTCAATTACATCCCTCACACATCCTTTACCGCCGAAATAAGGTGACTGATAATGCGAAATGTGTTTTATTTCCATTGCTGCGTCTTGCGGGCAAGCTGCCATACCGGCTATCTGCATCACCTGGTAATCCGGAAGATCGTCTCCCATGTAAAGAACTTCTTCATCTTTGAAACCGTGTTTTTCTTTCAGCTGCTGGTAAACCTGCACTTTGTGGGATGAGCGCAGGTGTACTTCCGTTACTCCCAGATGAATGAGGCTGGTTTTTACATCTTCGGAGTTTCCCCCGGTGATAATGAAAATTTTGTAGCCTTTCTTTACGGCATATTGGATCGCGTAACCGTCTTTGGAATTTAATCCGCGCAATAACTCTCCGTGGTAGGGATAAACAGTTCCGTCAGTTAAAACACCATCAATGTCAAAAATAAATGTGGAAATGTTGTTTAAACGCTCTTTGTAGCTAATCATCTTATTGGTAGTGTTTGATAATGCTTTTGGTTAATGTCTGGTAGATATTTTTTTGATCGGGCTCCAACAATTGCAGGTGCTTTTTGATCGTGCTCTGATCATTGCGTACAGCAGGGCCCGTCAATATGTCGTGGGGATCATTTGTCTGGATTTTCTCCATCGTTTGATTGATCAGTGGTTTTAGCCAGTCGAATTCAATACCGTGTTCCCGGCAGTAATGTGCCGCAAGATCAATGATGTGATTGGTAAAGTTATTGGCAAATACGGCCGCAACATGCAGGTACTGGCGTTTTTCTTCGGATAGTTCGATGGCATTTCCGCTGAATTCTTGAGCGAGTTTCATCAGGAATGTCTTGAATTTCTCGTCGGAAGCCTCAATAAAAAGCGGAAGTCCTTTCCATTGAATACTTTGATCTGCTTTAAAGCTTTGCAACGGATAAAAAGTACCAACCGGGTGTTTGGTTTTTAAGTGGTTCAGATTTACCGTTCCCGAAACAGAAACAACCGGTGCAAATTTCGAAACAAGCCGGATCATTTCCACCATGGTGTTATCATTCACCGCACAAAAAACAATATCGAAGTCAATGAACTCTTTAAAATCATTGGTGAACTGAACATCTTTTGCAGGTATCGAAACGGGTAAATTGTTCCCTGAGCGCGAATAAACTGTCAGGTTCGTTTGTCCCAATTCAAGGAGACGCTGTAGAAAATGGATTCCCACATTTCCCATTCCCACAATTCCAATTTTCAATTTTTGGTTCATGCTTCAAAAGTAAAATTTATTTGGAAACAATGTAGGGACGCGATGCCTCGCGTCCCTACATAACAAGAAAATGGCGGTTCAATTGAACCGCCATTTGTATTATTTTCCGTGACATTGTTTGTATTTCTTTCCACTTCCGCAAGGACAAGGATCATTTCGCCCGATTTTCGGTTCCGTAGAAACGATCGGTTGTTGTTTCTCGCGTTGTGGTGCCGAATTACGCATCGCTTCTTCATACCCTTCACTTCCGCTGAAACGAGGCATTTCAGTACTGCTTGTTGAAGTCGATTCGATCTGCGCCTGTGCGTAATTGTTTTGAGTAACTTCTCTGTTCGTCGTCTGGATATCATCCAGCTGGTCTCTCGGAACATCCGCTTTCACTAAGAATTCGACTGTTTCATTACTCAAACGTGCATTCATTGCCTTAAACAATTCGAATGATTCCAATTTGTAGATCAGCAACGGATCTTTTTGCTCGTAAACGGCTTGCTGAACAGAGCTTCGTAAATCATCCATTTCACGTAAGTGCTCTTTCCACTCGTTGTCGATCATTCCCAGAACAATATTGCGTTCCAATGCATTCGGAACAGATGCTCCGTTTGATTCATAAGCTTCTTTCAGGCTCACAACCAAAGGCATTGTTTTCACTCCGTCTGTAATAAGGAACTGGATATTTTGGTATTGGGACATCGTTTCATATACGTGCTTGATCTGAGGCATTGAAATTTCAGCCAAACGTGCATTCTTTCTGTTGTAATGTTCCATCACACCGTCATACAGATCGTTTACCAAATCATCGTATTTTGCTGTTTTGAATTGTTCCTCTGATACCGGGGATTCCATACCGACGATGCGAATCATATCGATGTTGAAGTTTTCGAAGGAACCACCCTGATGCGTATTTACCAATCCTTCGATCACATCGTAGAACATATTGGAAACGTCTACGCTTAATCGATCTCCGAACAAGGCGTTGCGGCGCTTTTTGTAAATTGCTTTACGCTGAGCATTCATCACGTCATCGTATTCCAATAAACGCTTACGGATACCGAAGTTATTTTCTTCTACCTTTTTCTGTGCACGTTCAATGGATTTGGAAACCATGCTGTGCTGGATCACTTCTCCTTCTTTCAAACCAAGACGGTCCATGATTCGGGCAATACGCTCGGAACCGAACTTACGCATCAAATCATCTTCCAATGAAACGAAGAAAGTAGAAGATCCCGGATCTCCCTGACGACCTGAACGACCACGAAGCTGTCTGTCTACACGGCGGGAATCGTGTCTTTCCGTACCGATAATTGCCAAACCTCCGGCTTCTTTAACGCCTTCTCCTAATTTGATATCGGTACCACGACCGGCCATGTTCGTTGCAATCGTTACTGCTCCGGCTTTACCTGCATCAGCTACGATCTCAGCTTCACGCTGGTGGTACTTCGCGTTCAAGACCTGGTGAGGAATGTTGCGCATTTTCAACATACGGCTCAGTAACTCGGAAATCTCTACGGTTGTTGTACCAACCAATACCGGTCTTCCGGCCTGAACCAGTTTGTTGACTTCTTCAATCACTGCAGCATATTTTTCACGGGCAGTTTTGAATACCAAATCGTTGTCATCTTTACGTGAAATCGGACGGTTGGTAGGAATGACCACTACGTCTAATTTGTAAATATCCCAGAATTCTTTTGCCTCTGTTTCTGCCGTACCTGTCATACCAGCCAGTTTGTGGTACATACGGAAGTAATTCTGAAGCGTAACAGTGGCATACGTTTGTGTTGCAGCTTCTACCGTTACATTTTCTTTTGCTTCGATCGCCTGGTGCAATCCGTCGGAATAACGACGACCTTCCATGATACGGCCTGTAGATTCGTCAACGATCTTAATCTTTCCGTCCATGATCACATATTCCACTTCTTTTTCAAAAAGGGCATATGCTTTCAATAATTGGGAAACAGAGTGGATGCGTTCCGATTTTACCGTGTAGTCACGGATCAGGACTTCTTTTTTATCAGCGAACTCTTCCTTAGGAAGGTTTTGTTTTTGCAGTTGAGCGATTTCGGATGAAATATCCGGCATCACAAAGAAATTACGGTCTTCGTTTCCGGAGATCAGGTCAATTCCTTTTTCAGTCAATTCAACAGTGTTTTGTTTTTCATCGATTACGAAGAACAATTCCACGTCGATTTTTTTCATTTGTTTTCCCTGCTCAGCCATGTATTGGTTCTCTACTTTCTGCAAGTGAGACTTGATACCCGGTTCAGACAGGAATTTGTGCAATGCTTTGTTTTTAGGCAAACCTCTGTGAGCACGAAGCAAGGCAATTCCTCCTTGTTCCAAAGCCGTCTTTTGGTCCATTCCTTCAACTGTTCCGCCGTTGATTACCGTCAGCATTCTTTTTGCGTCAGCTAAAGCCTGGTTCACATATTTACGCTGTGCTTCAACGATCAGTTCAACACGTGGTTTCAATTCATAGAATTCGTGCTGGTCTCCCTTCGGAGTTGGTCCTGAAATGATCAAAGGTGTACGTGCATCATCGATCAATACGGAATCGACCTCATCGACAATTGCAAAATGGTGTTTTCTCTGAACCAGATCTTCCACGGCACTTGCCATGTTGTCACGCAGGTAATCGAACCCGAATTCGTT
>DJFP01000235.1:0-5023 GCA_002432565.1 Flavobacteriales bacterium UBA5869 | reverse complement strand
CCCATCCACTCGGAGTCACGTTTTGCCAGGTAGTCATTCACGGTTACTACGTGAACACCTTTTCCTGAAAGTGCATTTAAGTAAACAGGAAGTGTTGCAACCAATGTTTTACCTTCCCCGGTCTGCATCTCAGCAATGTTTCCGCGGTGCAATACGGCTCCACCCATCAGCTGAACGTCATAATGGACCATTACCCATTCAACGGAAGCTCCCGCAGCAGTCCATTTGTTGCTCCAGATTGCTTTGTCTCCTTCGATGGTAATACCATCTTTTTGAGTAGCGAGTGTTTTGTCCAATTCTGTAGCAGTTACTGCCAGTTGGCCGTTAACTGCCCAGCGTCTTGCTGTTTCCTTAACTACGGCAAATGCTTCAGGAAGAATTTCTTCCAATACTTTCTCAATGATTTCGTTTACCTCTTTCTCTTTTGAATCAATGCTTTCATAGATTGCTTCCTTTTGATGCAAAGGCATATTCGGATTGTTCGCTTTTTGGGTCAGATCGGCAATTTCCGCTTCCAAAGCTGAGATAGCTTCCTGAACTTTCTGTTTAAACTTGGCTGTTCTACCACGTAAAGCGTCGTCAGACTCGTTCTGTAATGTATTGAATATTTCTCCAACTTGCTGGATAACAGGCTGGTATTTTTTTTGATCAGTCGCTGACTTATCGCCTAAGATTTTCTTTAAAATTCCTCCTAACATGGTGTTTATTATAAATCGAAGCCAAAAATAATGAAATTCCCCGATGCTTCTTTAGTTATTGAGGGCTGTTCGTCATAAATTATTCCAAAAATCCTTAAGCGGACAAATTGTCATGTGGAAGTATTCCGGATGTTCATTTACAGCCCTGTACAGGAAAGAATTGATAAGAACTGCTTGAATAAAGACCCTTTCTGACCATCTGTCATCTTTTCGTGATAATAATTTGGTAGATTATCCCGATATCTTTATTTTCGCCCAAAATTTAATTACCTATTTAATTAACTATGAAAAAATTAATTTTTATCCTGCCACTTACCCTACTTGCACTGGCGTCTTGTAAAAAGGATTATTCCTGTTCATGCACGGATACGGATACTGTTGATGGTGAAACGGAAACATATTCCTATGCTTATAAAGTGGAAGGTGCTACAAAAAAGCAAGCTCAGGCTGCATGTAACGAGGCTACTGTTACTTACATGGATGGTGCAGATACCTACAAAACAAAATGCGACCTAAGTAAATAATTACCTAATCTGAAAATCTGAAAAGTTATGAAAAAATTAGTGATTGCTGTCGCACTGACCGGCTTGGCATTAGCTTCTTGTAAGAAAGATTATTCTTGTACATGTAATACTACAGGAGTAAATTATTATGACTCTGACCTGGACGGGACAGAAGAAGCGCATCCATATGCTTATACCAGCAATATTAAAATTGAAGAAGCAAATAAAGTGCAGGCAACAGCAGCTTGTAACGAAGCAACTATCAAAGGACAGGATGGGATGGATACGGATGAAACAACTTGTACATTGTCTAAATAAGAATCAGCGGCGGCAGATGATAAATTGATCTGAGTCAGCAGATTTGTAACGTAAAAAAAGAATATTATGAAAAAATCAATCTTTGTTTTTGCACTTCTGGGAATCGCGTTGGTTTCCTGTAAAAAGGACTATTCATGCAGTTGTACGGAATCCGGTACCAGTTATTATGACTCCGACTTTGATGGTGTTGACGAAGCACACTCCTATGCAAATACATCTAATTTTAAAGTAGAAGGTGCAACTAAAACCCAGGCAATGGCTGCATGTAATGAAGCAACTATTACACAGCAGGATGGATTGGATACTTACGAGTATTCATGCAACCTTTCAAAGTAAAACACTAAGAATCTGAATACTTATGCCGGTCTGTCGTTTGGATAGCCGGCATTTTTTGTTTTAAGTCCCGAACCATAAAAAATCAATCACCGAATTCTATTTTGGACGTACTTGGTTTGGCGCAAAAGTTATATCTTTGCGCATGCAAGAAATGATCCTTATCCTTGATTTCGGTTCGCAATACACTCAGTTGATTGCACGCCGCGTTCGCGAATTGAATGTTTATTGTGAAATCCATCCGTGGAATAAAATTCCGGAACTGGGCGCTCACATCAAAGGTGTGATTTTGTCCGGAAGTCCTTTCTCGACAAGAGACCCGGAATCCCCGAAACCTGATTTGAGTACGATCAAAGGAAAATTCCCTTTACTTGGAGTTTGTTTCGGAGCGCAGTACATGGCCCAAAATTTTGGTGGGGAAGTACTTCCTTCAACCATTCGTGAATACGGACGTGCAAATTTATCTTTCGTAGACAACTCAAACGAATTGGTGGCAGGAATGTCAACCGGTTCACAGGTTTGGATGAGTCACGGAGATACCATTAAGAACGTTCCTGATTCTTACCAAATCATCGCATCTACCAAAGATGTGCATGTTGCCGGATATGCAATCAAGGGAGAAACTACTTATGGTATCCAGTTCCACCCGGAAGTATATCATTCATTGGAAGGAGCTATCTTATTGAGAAACTTTATCGTAGATATCTGTGGCTGTTCTCAAAACTGGACACCGGATTCATTTGTTGATACAACAGTTGCCGAATTAAGAGCGAAATTGGGGAATGATAAGGTAATTCTCGGATTATCCGGAGGTGTTGATTCTTCTGTAGCTGCCATGATCCTGCACCGCGCGATCGGATCCAATTTACACTGCATTTTCGTGGATAACGGATTGTTGCGTAAGAATGAGTTTAATTCCGTTTTGGAAAGCTATAAAGGATTGGGATTGAACGTGAAAGGAGTTGATGCTTCACAGGATTTTTATACAGCACTTTCGGGATTGACAGACCCTGAATTGAAGCGTAAAGCGATCGGGAAAGTTTTCGTAGACGTTTTTGATGCGGAATCCAAATTAGTAACGGATGCAAAATGGCTGGGGCAGGGTACGATTTACCCGGATGTTATTGAATCTGTTTCGGTAAACGGCGGGCCTTCACAAACGATCAAATCACACCACAATGTAGGCGGATTACCTGATTATATGAAATTACAAGTCGTTGAGCCTNNGTTCAAAGATGAGGTGAGACGTGTTGGAAGATCTTTGGAACTTCCGGAAAATATCCTGAACAGACACCCTTTCCCGGGACCCGGATTAGGAATCCGCATTCTGGGAGAAGTAACTGCTGAGAAAGTCCGTATTTTACAGGAAGTAGACGCTATTTTTATTGACGGATTAAAAGAACACGGTTTGTACAACGATGTTTGGCAGGCAGGTGCGATTTTCCTTCCGATCCAGTCTGTGGGAGTAATGGGAGACGAAAGAACCTATGAAAACGCAGTGGCATTGAGAGCAGTAAGTTCTACGGATGGCATGACTGCAGATTGGTGCCATTTACCTTATGAGTTCCTGGCGTTGATTTCCAATAAGATCATTAACCAGGTGAAAGGAATTAACCGTGTAACTTACGATATTAGTTCCAAACCACCTGCAACCATTGAGTGGGAATAAGATTGGCATAACTCTTGGGATAAGAAGTTCAAAAGTTTTTAAAGAGGTTAATGAACCTTTTTGAACTTTTTGAACCTTTTGAACACTTGAACATTTTTAAAAACTATGAAGTATTTCATTTTTCTCTGTTTATTCCTCTTTTCCAAAGGATTATTTGCACAAGTCGATACAAAAGATTGGGTGTATGAATATTCCAACGGGAAGAAATATGCAGTTCATATTGCACAAGCCGGAAACACTCTTTGGGGAATCCATACCACTTATAATGTTCCGGTAGAAGACATCGTTGCTGCAAACCCGGGAATTGAAAAAGGGGTGAAGGAAGGATACCGATACCTGATTCCGTTGGGTGGAGCTGATATGAAGGTCCAAAGCGGGACAATTGTGCGCGAACATACGGTTGAAAAAGGAGAAACAGCGTTTTCGATCGCTAAGAAGTATAATTCATCCGTAGACGACCTGTTGAAGTACAATCCCGGAATTGACAAAGGATTGAAAATAGGACAGGTACTGAAAGTGATCGTTGCTCCGACGTCNNTGAAATCTGCTTCGATCAAATCGGGAGATGTTTTGAGAATTCCTTTGAAGAAAGAAAATGTGAAGCAGGTCCAGATCCGTGAAGTTCAGCCGAAAGAAGAAGTGCGAAAAGTAGATGAGGAACTGATCTTTAAATCCAAGGCAAAGTACAACATTGCAGTGTTGTTGAGCTTCGGATTGAACGATAAATCAGCAAATACGGCATTGAAAAATTTAGCAACCGAGTTTTACATGGGAGTTGAATTAGCTGCAGATTCATTGGAAAAGCTTGGATTTGATGCTACAATTAAGATTATAGATATTCCGCTGGATTCGGTTGGGATCCTAAAAGTGCTCAATACGCCTGAAATGAAAGGAATGGACCTGGTATTCGGACCATTGGTACCACAGAGTGCTGATGTTGTGGGAAGATGGTGCGGCGAGCAAAAGATCCGCATGGTTTGTCCTTCAGCATGCAACAGTTCTTTGTTGAAGAATAACCCGTATATCTACGCATCCGTAACTTCAGATATGACTCAGCAGGAAGTCCTTGCTAAATATACAATCGATAAATTCAAAACAGCTCAAATCATTTTGGTGAATCCGGGAAATTCGAAGGACCAGGAGTTGTTTGATGCGTATAGAAAACGTTTTATGGAGCTTTCCAAGAAGAACGGGAATATCAAACTGATCGATGCGAAAACAAGCGATTTCACTACGTTTATTCGTAAAAGCGGTGAGTCTGTCGTTATTTTCCCGTCGAGAGATAAAGGGAAAGTGATCAGTTTTATCAATGCCTTGCACAAAGCCGTCGGAAAATCCCCGAATGCAGATGTTACAGTTTTCGGAACGAAAGAATGGGGTGGTTTTGATGATGTTTCAGGATATTACAAAACTAGGTACAAGATTACATGGACTTCTTCCAGTGATTTGAATTATTCCTTACCGGATACACAAACGTTACTTCGTTTGTACCGCAAGAAATT
>DJFP01000239.1 GCA_002432565.1 Flavobacteriales bacterium UBA5869 | reverse complement strand
AAATTTTTCGCCCCTACATGTTATCGAATTATTTTACCACCAACAAACGATTTCCCCAAATTCTGCGTTAGTCAAACAAACACGTTATCATGAGGGGAATATTCATCCTGTTTTTAGGCCTTACCACCAGTATTCACGCACAGACATGGACTTCTGTCAGCTCTGTTCCAACAGCCGGACGAGACGACGGCATTTGTTTTTCCCTCAATGGATACGGTTATATTGTAACGGGTTACCTGGGAACGTTCAACGAGAGCAATAAACTGTTCCAATACGATCCAAGCACCAATTCCTGGAATGAAAAAGCAACTTTTCCGGGAATTGCCCGACAATATGCAAGTGTTTTCACCTTAAAAAATAAAGCTTACCTCATTGGTGGTTATTCAGAAACAAGCCAGGCATTAAAAGATGTGTGGCAGTACGATGCTTTCACTGATTCCTGGCTGCAATTGAATGATTTCCCCGGGTTGGCACGCTGGCATGCAACAGCACTTCAGATACAGGAAACCGGTTATTTCGGAATGGGGACCACAACCGACTCCACACTGGCGGATTTCTGGAAATACAACACAGACCTGGACTCCTGGTCACGAATTTCGGATTACCCGGGCGGACCAAATCGCAGCGTACTGGGTTTTCAATTATTGAATGAAGGAATTTTCGGTGAAGGATTTGACATCAACCCGATCACNNCGCTGCCATCCGGAATGCGCTCGTATGGAACAGCTATCAGTACCGGTTTTGGTGCGGTGATATGCGGCGGAATGGATCAAAACAATGTCTTCCACAACGATTGCTACCTGCTCGATCACACGAAAACATGGCGCTTAATGAGCCAGCTCCCGCCTAACGGATTAAGAGGCGCCAAAGGATTTACTCTCAACGGAAATTTCTATTTGGGAACAGGATTAAACGACAATATGGTCCGCATTTCAGATTTCTACAAAATGGAAATGCCGGTTTCAAGCATACAGGAAACCATGCTGTTCCCGAACCCAAGCAAAGATTATTTCAACCTGATCTCCGAACCCAACGCAAAAGTTTCCGTGTTTTCGGTTGGCGGACAACTCATTCAAACACTTGAAACGAATGACGCAGGTTTTTTAGAAATCAAACAGCTCCCGATTGGTTTGTACGTATGCCTGATTGAAGGAAAAAGCAGCTCCGAAATCAAAAAAATCGCCAAATTATAGCGATCAGTCGCGACTGATCCGCTACTGATTTGGTAACTGAGCGGAATCGAAGTCACCTTTTTTGAACTTTTAAACTTTTTAACTGTTGAACCCTCCTTAAGAGTGGTTATATTTGTTAAGAAATTCACTTCCGTATGCGGTTCCAACCGATTAAGCAGTTTAATACCATTCTTCAACAGGAATACCTGGAACCAACCATCAGTTGGTCTATCCGTGTAGTTTTGGCGCTAAATGTTCCCTTGATCGTTTTCCCGATTTTCCTTGGTTTTTCCTACCACATTATTTGGGCAGCTTTCGGAGCTTACATGCTCACACTGATTGATTACAGGGGGTCGCATTACAAAAAAATGCTGATCCAATTTGTTGAAGCCATTCTCATTCTGATCGCAGCCATACTTGGAATGAATATCGGAGGTTCGGTTATACTTGCTACAATTGGAATGTTAGTCATAGGTGTTTTTGCTGCTTTGATCCGGAATTGGAGTGATTACGGTTCTACCATCGGTGTTGGAGTAGGATTTTTCTACTTATTCGGTATTTCCAATCCTACCCATTTTTCAGAATCACTGGTTTATGGAAAATACATCCTGTTCGGAGCAGCCTGGGCAATTGCCATTATCTTTTTATCTTTTCCATTTTCAGCTTCCAATCCGCTAAGAAGATCAGTAGCAACTATCTGGAAACGGAACACCGACTACCTCGATGCGCTCATACAGCAGTTTTTGGAACCGGATGCCAAACGCGACCTATTGAGTATTACAGCTAAGGAAATCGAGATTCGCAATGCGGTCGACAAATCCATTGAATTATTCAATCGCAGAAAGGAAAACTCCAGTTTCAAAGCCGAACACTACGATCAAATGATCGAGATCCGGAAATCAGCCGCCTACTTTGGAGCAAGTATCAAATTACTGCATGAAGAACTGGAATCCATCAAGAACGAACCGGTTTTAGTACAGAACCATTCCATTCTTTACAAAACACTTTCAGCCTTGTCACAGGCTTCCGCCCGGCTTTCCATTGTCATCTTCACATTCCGCGGGGAAGATCTGACCATGGCAAAAGTCCGTATCAAGCGTTTTGAGATCGCGGCCAAAATCCTGAAGGAAAATTTACAGCAGCAGGACCTTTCGGAAGATCACAAACTGATCCTGAATCAATTTATAGTCAGTTTGAACCAATGCCAGCAGTTCATGGAAAATACCATTCAGCTCATGGACCAGAAGCTGAGTTTCAAGCGCAGTAATTATTTCGAGAATTATAAATTGTCCTTCAATCATTTCATTGCAGGATTGCAGCCGCGTGTACTCTTCCAGATCGTACGTGAGATCTTCAACTTCGATTCCCAGCAGTTTAAATACGCACTTCGCGTAGGGCTTGGGCTCGCACTTTCTGTTTTCATATTTAAATTCTTCAAAATTGATCACGGCCACTGGATTGCATTGACTTTGCTGATCGTTATCCAGCCTTACTACGGAGCTACGCGCAAAAAAGGATTTGAGCGGATCATTGGTACCGTTGCCGGAATTTTGGTGGGTGGCACAATTATGCTGCTTCCAATCAAACACGAACAATTTGTTGTAATCCTGATCTTCATTTCCTTCTTCGTTGCATATTATTTGCGGAACAACTATAAAGTCGGGGTTTTCTTCGTGACAATCATGCTGGTTGTAATGATGCAGCTTTCCAAGCAGGGTTCCTGGGATTTAATTTGGTGGCGGATACTTTCCACATTGATCGGTTCTGCTCTGGCAATCCTGATCAGCTTTGCATTCTGGCCAATGTGGGAAAAGCAGCGTTTTCCTGCTTTGCTCAATAGTTCATTCAATCAGAATTTATTCTTCCTGAACCAGGTGATCCTGAATTACCAAAAGAAACTACCTGCCGGAATTACCTGGCACAGAAGCCGTCGATTAAGTGAAGCTGCAAACAATAACTTATTTGCCTGTATTCAGCGCATGTATGAAGAACCTCAGGCACACCAGCGCCAGATCGATGTGCATTTTGCAAAAGTGGGTTCCAACATCCGCATTTCCCGAGAAATCACCAGCCTGGCTTTTGCATTGGAAAAGGAAACTTCCGGAAAATTGGCTGAAACCCTGAACAACTATATAGAAGCCATCCAAATTATTTTCTACCAATTCATCCAGCATGAAAAAGAAATGGACTTCCAACCGGTGAAAACCATTCTTCAGGATCCTGTTTTTGAAGAAAACCAGCAGTTTCAGGCAATCCAGGTTGATTTGGAGAAAATTGTGTTTGAGTTGGAGGCGTTGAAGGCGTTTAGAGGGTGATCTTACGTTTCCTCCCTTGAGGGAGGACTAAGGAGGGTGGCGGCTTACGATCCTTAGCCATCCCCCTTTATCTCCCTTCAAAGGGCGATTGACTAGCAAACAGCACAATCCCACTTCTTAGATCAATCTTACTTTTTGGCATTGCCCCAAAAAGTAAGCAAAAAGGTCTAGGCCTGTACTAAAGAATCTGCAAACTACGGGTCTTTACACGAAAGCATTCGAAACTTGTCCGCCTGCTAAGGCAGGACGGACTTCAAACAAAGAATGCTTTTTTTCGCTCCATTCAGTTGTTTTCAGGCACTTTCAGCGTAAGGGCCAATCTAACAAAATTCCAGGCGGCTTACACCGCATACGGTTTAGGTTTCCTTCGGAAGGAACACCTGTGCGAATTTCACAAATTGCTTAAGCGAAGTGCTCCCTCCCGATTGCGGATTCTCAAATCTTCATTAGAAATAAAATCGTTTTTCAATGATTCATTGATCGATCGAAGACTAAGGACTTCCTTTTCGGCAACCGATTTCGGAAAGTGCTTGTCATTTGGGATCCTGATCCCTCCTTTCCGCTAATCGGTCCGAAACGGAAGTCCGTTTGAACGGCAAGCGGGTAAAGGGTCCTTTTTGTTACTTTTTGGACCAGCAAAAAGTAAGGTAACGATCCGGGAGATGAATAAGCTGTTGAAGGAGGTTGGGAAGTAATCATTAATTGTTATTAGCTTTCCGATGGATTGCTAACTGACTTTATAAATTCTTTTCCAATGGGAGTTAGAATCCAAACACCCCTCTTTTTGATCAAATTCAGACTTTCTAATAACTTTTCGCTAAACGTATCTTCAATTGGAACATAAACTTCACCCCTAGCTACATAGCCGAATGCCTGTTTGAATGATTCAAAAGAAATCCTCCAATCACTGCTTTGTTCAAGTCTTTCCTCCAAACTAGTATTATCAGTAATTTCAATCAAACGAATAGCGTCATCAGAATTTATTCTAGTAAGAATATTTGCAATTTCAGGATGAACTCCACCTTCGGAGATTTCATTTGCTAATAAATTACTCCAAAGTTCCCGGATATTGTTATCAGTTGGAATCGTAGATTGATTAATGACAGTAATTAACACGTGTGGATTTACATCCTTTTTCTTCATCTTCTTTGAAGCTTTAGCTTTATCTTCAGCAACTTTAAAAACTTCAGCTGCTAAAACCTTTTCTTCATCCAAAAGCTGATCGAATTTAGCTTTAATTAATCTTCCTATTCCACTGGTAGTAGCTGTAATTGGAGCAATAATCTTTTCGAAAGTTTCACACGACGTTGAGACTAATTTGTTCCAGGCTTTGTCAGGAATAGCTTTTGCGATTTCACCCGCTCCTGTTATGTCTGATCCTTCTATTTTCATTAGCTGAGTTATTTTTTCAATCGACCTTCTTGAATAAGTTGCCAACGATGAATTAATTCAGAATCAACAATATTTTTCAAATAAAGTGGATCAATTTGTTTTAGCGCATTTGGACAATTCGCAACAGTGCAACGGTTATCAATAAATTTGATTGGTGTTGGACCATGTTTGCAACAGAAAAATCTAAGATTATCGGCGTATGGTTCATCAAATTCATCAAAAGCAACCCGCCACTTTAAAGTAACATCATCCGTTTTATCATGAAATTTATGAAATTTCCGTTGCAATAATCTTTCTGATGAGCTAAGATACTCATCAGAATAATATTTTTCTCGGATCCACAGAATGATCCGAATAAGTAATAGAACGGAAACTAAAATAAAAACGAAATAGATAATTGGAAATTTAAAAGACACCAAATAATCCCACGAATTTTGAAAAGTTTCATTTTTAATTAAACTGACCAATTTGGCAATCGCTGTAGGTATTCCCACAATTATCGCGACTATTACACCACTCCAAACAGGACTATTCCAAATTTTCTTAATCATTATCAATTTATTTCTGATTTATTGAGTTTATAGGATCAATGAACAAAAAAGATCCAACTATAATTTCATTATCTTTTTCAAAGTATTTTACTTTAGCTTCTTTAATTAAGATCCCATTTATTGTGAGACGTAAAGTCCAATCAGGTTTACATGGATGTAATATTGGAAACTTATCTGATCCGATTTCCCAGGTCCATTTTGGCAACTGTTTTTCAACCTCATATGGTTCTAAATCCCATAGTTCAAGCTTATTAGTAATTGTTTTCTCCGTAGTGGGATTAATTCTAATTAAGGGTTTATAATATGTTGGTTCAGTTCTAAAACTCACATTATCTGGGAACTTTATATAGTTCATTTTTTTCCAAAATACTTCAGATTCTCTTGGAGAACAAAATAGCTCTAAAACCCTAAAATCTTTCAACCAAAAATATTCTTCCACTTTATCATAAAAAGTCTTCCCGTATCCTTTTCCTCTGTAATCTGGATGAATTGATATAATATCGATTTCAACACACTTTTTGTAGCTACTCCAAACAAGAAATCCAATACTGTCTTGATCAATCTGAAAAATGATCAATCTATCTTCAGCGAATGCTTTTTCAATAATATTCCAGTTAGAATAAAAGCCCTCACTGTATTTTTCATATTCTTCATTTAACCAAACTTCTAATGCTTTTAGATTAGCTAAATTAGGGTGATAAATAATTTTCATCGATGTTTATTTAGATCTCAGGTGATTTTGAAGTAAATTAAGATAAGACAATCCAAATGCAGCTGAGCATATTAGTTCAGAAATAGTTTTTTTATCTATTTGTTTTTCCGTTCTACCGCTATGAGCTAATGAGTTTCTTAAATCTCTTAGTTTGTTTAAGTTTCCTCTTATATCATCTGGCAGTTTTGGAAAACCAGAATTGTCAGCAACTACTGATAACAAAATATTCAATTGATAGCTATAAGTAGCTCCATTATTTAAAAATTCTCTAACTCTATCTTTCGCCGCATATTTATAAAAGTATTCAGTCATTAAATTATTTAACGCTGATTCAACTGAAACGTTTGAAGGAATTACACATCCATTATAATTTTTCACTGTAAAGGCTTCTACAGCATCAATTAAGTTATCCCATATTTCATTTTCGACAGTTTTTCTTGCCCAATTAATTTGCACAGAGACAGGCACTTCTTCGTTTTCTTCTTTAGATTGATTAAATGCCCTACCATATAAATTAATTACATTGGGGATATTATGCCTAATAGGAGTATTTCCATGTATTTCTGTAGGAAACAACCCTAGTCCATTTGGTGTATAATTGATTTGTAAAATTTTAGACTCTTTTGGTATCCCTATTTTTTCTAAATCTAAGGTAAAAACTTCACCTACCTTCATGAAAATCCTTAAACTGGTAGTGTATCCTCCAACAATTGCATACATATATGAAGGTACTTCCCACTCAAAGTGTCTTAAAAGAAGTGACCACCAATTAAGTTTTGCATCACATTTAGGACATTTTATCTCAACTTTAAAAAAATATCCTAGTAGGTTTTGCTCTGTAATAGGAAATGAAAATGCTTTACAATTGGGACATGGGGTTTCATAAATTTCAGTATGTAGTAGATCGTATTTCATTTAAGGATGTGAATAATAAATGGTTCGACATCAAATATAAAAATTCTATTTATACATATTCGAAGACATTCATAAATTGATTGGATTGGCTATACGGGAAATATATAGGTAGTGGACATAAAGTTTTCTTCATACCCTTTGCGCTCTGCGCTCTTAGTGGTGAAAAATATAACTGCAAAGAGTGGAAGGATGCAAAGGATTATTTACAGGCTATCGAGGAAGTTCAACAACACCACGTGCAGCTTATCCAGCTCCTCTTCCGAAATACAATACGGCGGATTTAAATACAAAATATTCCCCAACGGACGGATCAAACAACCTTGTTCCAGGAAGAAATCATAAGCCTTATCGCGAATGGATGAAAAATAGTTATTCCCCTCGCCTGTTTCTACTTCGAAACGCAAAATCGTACCGCATAAACCGATCTCTTTTACTTTCGGATGCGTTTTCAGTGCTTCAATGAAATAACGGTGGCGTTCTTCAATCCATTCGATTGAATCCCAGGTTTCCGGCTGTTCGAACAAATCCAAACTGGCATTTGCTACTGCACAAGCCAAAGCACTTCCCGTAAAGGAATGTCCGTGAAGCAGTGCTTTTGCAGTTTCAGGATGAAGAAATGCGTTGTAAATTTCATTCGTTGCAACGGTAAGCCCTAATGGCAGAATTCCGCCCGTCAATCCTTTCGACAAACAAATGATATCCGGTTCCTGTTCACAGAAATTATGAGCAAACAATTTCCCGGTCCTTCCCCAGGCGGTCATTACTTCATCAAAGATTACTAAGGCATTGTACTTTTTCGCCAAAGCTACGAACGCATCCAGCCAGACAGCGTCATACATGCGCATTCCCGCTGATCCCTGAACCAATGGTTCTACAATTACTGCAGCCACTTCTCCTGATTTCAGGATTTGTTCTGCTTGAATCAAGGATTGGCTTCTGGCTTCGTCTTTGGGGAAATCAATGAAATCCACATCAAAAAACAAATGTTCGAAGGGCTTATTGAAAGCTCCGCGCTGACCAATCGACATGGCTCCGAACGTATCACCATGATAAGCACCGTCAATCGCAATGACGCGTTTTTTAGTCTCGTTCTTATTGAACCAATACTGAAAAGCCATTTTCAACGCCACTTCCACCGCAGTAGAACCATCATCCGAGAAGAAGACTTTTTCCAGTTTTTCAGGGAGCAGAGAACTGATACGCTCTGCCAGTTTAATGGCTTGCGGATGTGTTGCTCCTGCAAAAATCACATGGTCGAGCTGTGAGAATTGTTCGTTCAGAGCTTCTCCCAGGTAAGGATGACCATGTCCGTGCACATTCACCCACCAGGATGAATTGGCATCGATGTATGTTTTACCGTTCGAATCGATAAGGGTTGCTGCTTCTGCTTTCACGATGTGCAGCGGTTCTTTCGCCGTCTGCATTTGAGTAAATGGATGCCAAACGTGTTTTTTGTCTTTTTCTAAGGAAGTTGTTCTATCCATAATTTGGCTGCTTGTTGTATGCTTTCTTTTGAAAATTCGTTGATTTCGGGAATAGTAGTAATGGAAAGGTCCGGAAAGTGCGAATGATAAATGCGCTCGGAAGCTTCGTTTTTATCCCCGTTTACAATCAGTCCGGCAATGGGAATTTCCCGCATCATCAGCGCATTCAATGTCAGTAAAGTATGATTGATGCTTCCCAGATAATGCCTGGTCACCACGTATACCGGCAGCTCCCACAACTGGAACAGATCGATGTAGCACAATCCTTCGTCGTTCAGCGGAACCATTACTCCGCCGGCACCTTCAATGATGGTTGTTTTGGTAAAACGCGGCAGATCGAAATGCTCTTCCGTGAGTTCAATTCCGTCCAAACGCGCCGCTTCATGCGGAGACATGGCATGGTTCAGCAATACATTGGCAGGAATGACAGTCGTTTGGGATGTATGCGATTTGACAAAATCACTGTCCAAAGCATGCAGATCTCCAGCCTGTACCGGTTTCCAGTAATCTGCTTTCAAGGCTTCGCAAAGCAC
>DJFP01000006.1:20066-20226 GCA_002432565.1 Flavobacteriales bacterium UBA5869 | reverse complement strand
CTGTCAAAAGGCCAGATTATTGAGCGTGGAAAGCATCAGGATTTAATTGCTTTGGGAGGAACATACGCGAATCTTTGCGGTCTCCAGGGGATCTTCAATTAATTTGTGATTTTTTGACTGATAAATCATTGATTCATACCGTTTAATCAGTATATTTCCA
>DJFP01000006.1:10521-20055 GCA_002432565.1 Flavobacteriales bacterium UBA5869 | reverse complement strand
TGCTGCATCTTTAGTTCAAAATACGCTTCTTGGTCCTGGGGTTACTGTTTCAAACATCACTTATAACGGCGCATCAGGCACAATCGGAAGATTTACTGCAAACGGAACAAACCTGGGAATCAATTCGGGAATTGTTATTACTACCGGAACCATTGCAAATAACGGGAACGGTCCGCAGGGACCAAATAATTCGACTAATTCAGGAGTTGATAACAACTACCCTGGTTTTAGTGCTTTAAGCAGTCAGGCAGGAGCACCGACTTTCAATGCAGCCATCCTGGAATTTGATTTTGTTCCCTATTCAGACACGGTGCGTTTCAAATACGTTTTCGGATCGGAAGAATACCCGGAATACGTATGTTCCCAGTTCAATGATGCGTTTGCATTCTTCATTTCCGGACCTGGAATAGGTGGAGCAGTGAATATTGCCAGACTACCTAACGGACAACCCGTTACAATCAATAACGTGAATGGTGGAAATCCCGGAGGAACGGGAAGCGGAATTCCTGGTTGCTCGGCCACTAATCCTGCATATTATGTAAATAATACAGGCGGTACCACCATTCAATATGATGGATTCACCAAAGTGTTGGAGGCAGTATCCAAGGTTCAGTGCGGACAAACCTACCACCTCATCATTGCTATTGCTGATGCCGGTGACGGGATTTTTGACTCCGGAATTTTCCTGGAGGCAAACAGCTTGACATCCAAAGCTCCGATCGAGGTTGATTACACTTTGTCGTCTGATCCGTTCAACGACGGAAAGACGATGGCTGAAGGATGTGTAAATGCAACTGTAACACTTACCAGAACAAAAAATCTATCGCAGACAGTAACCGTTCCTATCGTTGTTTCCGGCACCGCTACGGAAGGAGTTGATTATACGAATATCCCCAATTCGGTAACTTTCAATCCGGGGCAAACGACCGTAACATTTAACCTCAGTGCTTTTGCCGACGGTGCAGCGGAAGGAATAGAAACAATCGATCTCGATTTTCAGCTTATGGATCCCTGCGGAAACCTCAACCCTTACCTGGTGAGTCTGCAGATCGGAGATATTGAACCCGTCACGGTCACTGTGAATTCTGTAGATAAACTTTGTCCACAAGATGAGGCTGTGCTTACTGCTGTTCCGGGAGGAGGTTCCGGACCATACACTTTTCTCTGGAGTACCGGTGAAACAACGCCTACAATTACTGTAAATCCGACAGCGACTCAAAACTATACGATCTCCGTCACTGACAATTGTTTGAATGAAACCGCACAGGCTGTTGCAACAGTTACTGTTCCTATATATCCGCCAATAGCATTGATATCCACACCCGATATTACCGAAATTTGCCCTTACGTTCCGAAGGAATTAACTGTGCAGGTAAGCGGTGGTGCAGGAAACTACACCTATTCCTGGCATCTCGCCAATGGAAATGTCCTGGGAACAAATGACACATTGGATGTAATCCCGAGTACAAGTACGATGTATTACATAGAGGTAACGGATCAGTGTGACGTTGCTGCATTGGATAGTGTCTTATATACAATTACGAGTCCGCCATTGGTATTAACGATGTCACCGGCTCAAATCATTTGTCCTGGGGATACCGTTCCAATCAGTGTAAGTGCAACCGGAGGATACGGTCAGTATTTTTACAACTGGCTTCATAGCGGAGAAACAACTGCTCAGGTATTTGTTAACCCTTACACAACGACTTCCTACACCGTTTCCGTGTCGGATGAATGTCAAACCTTTACCGTAGAGGGAACCACAACCGTAACTGTTATTGAACCTGATGCAGATTTCGTTATTTCAAGTAATACTTTATTTGAAGACTTACCGATTACATTCCAAAACCTTACAGTTGGAGGAAACACTTATGAATGGGAATTCGGTGACGGACAAACATCTACCATGGTCCATCCGAACAATACATATGATGTTCCGGGAACTTATTATGTAACACTTATTGCGACGAACTATCTCGGATGCAAGGATACGGTTACAAAACCGATTACTATCCAGGAAGAATACTGGATCTACGTTCCAAACACATTTACGCCGGACGGAAACCAGTTCAACAATACCTTCAAAGCGTCTATGATCAACATCGGTGAAGTAGATGTTACGATCTATGACCGGTGGGGGATTTTAGTATTCGAATCGAAAAGTATTCGTTGGGAATGGGACGGTACCTACAAAGACAAACCGGTTCCTGACGGAACATATACCTACAAGATTAAATACACCACAAGATCAGGCATCTACGGTGAGTTCGTGGGTCACGTGAATGTGTTAAAGTGATTTGGTACGCCCTCCGTCAACAGGAATATTGATCCCATTGATATAGCTAGCCGCAGGAGATGCCAGGAATGCCACGGCAGCCGCAATCTCTTCAGGCTTAGCAATACGCTTCATCGGTGATTCATCAGCCATTTCTTCAAAGATAGCGTCCACGGAATCTCCTGTTTTAGCGGATTTATTCGAAGCTATTTCCTGGAGTCTTGTAGTATTCGTTGCTCCAGGAAGAACATTGTTTACCGTAATATTGAATTGTCCTAATTCGTTCGCCAGTGTTTTACTCCAATTACCTACTGCACCACGGATCGTATTTGAGACTCCAAGTCCCGGAAGCGGTTGTTTTACACTGGTAGAGATAATATTTACAATCCTTCCCCCGCCAGACTGTTTCATTCCCGGAACAACGGCCTGAACCAAAATATGATTGCAAATCAAATGCTGATTAAACGCATCCAGGAATTCTGAAATATCAGCATCGATAATCGGACCGGCTTTCGGTCCTCCGGTATTATTGATCAAAATATCAATTGATCTTCCATTTGCCAGAAAATCTGCAATCCTGGTTTTCAGATCAGAAGGATTTGTAAAGTCACCTACCAGGTACTCATGACTCTGACCGGCTTCTTGCGGAAGCTCTTCCTTCACATGCTTCAACTTTTCTTCATTTCGCGCCAATAAAACAATATCAGCACCCATATCAGCCAATTTTAAAGCAACTGCTTTCCCGATACCCTGTGTACTTCCAGCAACCAGAGCAACTTTACCTTTCAAATCTTTCATCGGGAGTAAAATTAATCATTCTATACTTTAAACAGTACTTTTGACCTGTTGATTTACCTGTTGCAGCCTGGTAGAGCTTAACTTTTCTTTTTTAATTAGGCATCGCATTTCTAATCCAATTAAAAATGTTAATAATTGACAAGTCAATATGTTTTTTTGTTATAGATTACACATGTTAATAAAAATTCATTATCTGTTGATTATTAAATTGTTAAACGAAACATTATAAATATTCGTTCGGAAACTTGAAATACAAAATATTCACTTTTTACAACGATTTAATTAACTCCGTAACCTGTTAGTTGAAACTATAAACTTCATTTTAAAGCGTGGTTTTAACATATTTTTGTAAAAACTGAAGATTATGACTAAAAAATTACTCTGGCTGGGTTTATTCTGCCTGTTTGGCTCATTTATATATGGGCAGACAGTGATAAACACCACCCATCCGAACAACAACGGAAACGGCTCCGTTACGTTCAATGTTCAAAACACCAATGCATACGATATTATTATTACCGATATCCAATGTCATTTAGGTACTACTGCAACAAACAACATTGAACTACTTTACAACACAAGTCCTTATGTTGACAATGCCGCTCCATGGAGTTTCGGTACCGTCGGATCTGGTCAAAACGGATGGATTTCCGCAGGTACCGGAGTTGTATCCAATTCCAACACTGCAAACGGGATTGTTCCTTGTTTGACCTCTTTGTCACTAACAATTCCTGCGGGAGCAACTTATCAGCTTGGTTTGTCAGCAACTACCATGCAGTATTCCACATTAACAAGCGGTGCCGGAACAAACACATTCAGTGGCGGCGGTGTTAACATCCTTACAGGTGACGGAATTTCCTGGGGAGGTACGGTTTACCCGTCCACTCCTGCGAATTATCCGCGCGGTCTTATCGGAGGGATTACCTTTATTCCGGCNNATTTGTCCTTCTGTAAACAATACACTTTCTATTTTAGGGGGAACCGGGGGAACAGGACAAACTTACCAGTGGCAGAGCTCATTGACAGGTGCTGTTGGTTCCTTCACTGATATTTCCGGTGCAACAAACAGCACTTATATTTCGAACCAAACTGCAGACACTTATTACCGTGTTTATATGACTTGTGGAGGCCTTACTGACACCAGTGCGGCACTACTTGTTAATACCAGCAATTTTATCAACTGTTATTGTAACAGCAACGCTACCAGCACTGGAGACGAAGAAATTCTTAATGTAAGTATCGGGACCCTGAATAACAGCTCAACTTGTGCAACAACGGGAGGAGCAGGATCTATACAGAACCAGTATTCCAATTACACTTCCCTGCCAGCGACCAATCTTGCTCAAACAGTTAGTTATGGATTGAATGTGCAGGTAGGAACCTGTGGCGGTAATTATAGTAATATGACGAAAGTATATATTGATTATAACCACAACGGATTATTCTCTGATCCGGGAGAAGAAGTATATGCCTCTGCAGCTGCTACAGTTGGTCCTCACAATGAAATCGGAACAGTTCTTATTCCACTAACAGCTACAACAGGAATCACACGCATGCGTGTAATTAACGTAGAAACCACTGTAATCGGAAATATTACACCTTGTGGAACTTACTCCTGGGGTGAAACAGAAGATTACTTTGTAAACATTGTTCCTGCACCGACATGTCCACAACCTACTGCTTTCACAAATCTTGGTGCAACAACCACGGAAATAGAACTTGGATGGACAGCAGGAGGATCAGAGTTGTCATGGCAGCTGCAATACGGACCTCCGGGATTTGCTCTTGGAACAGGTGATTCTGTAGTTGCAACGACGAATCCGTTCACGCTTACGAACTTAACACCAAATTCATTCTACCAGGTTTATGTTATGGGAATTTGTTCTTCTACGGATTCATCTTACTATACCGGACCGATTTCTTTCAATACTTATAACCAGGGTCTTTATATGGACTGGTCAACGGATTGTCCTGCTGCAGGATTTATCGATATTTCAACAACAGGAACTGATCTGGTATTGACAGACGATTCTGAAATCGGTATGACACTTCCATTCCCGATCCTTTACCAGGGAACATTAGTTACTGATTGTACGATCGGTAACAACGGAGGGATGGCACTAGGTACAACAACGGCTCAAATTGGTTACGGAGGTAACATGACAACTCAACCGGGAAGCTTTATTTTCCCTTGGGGTGATGATATGGATGATGAAACCGGGAACGTTTATCACCAGACAATCGGAACGGCTCCGAACAGAACATTTATTGTTCAGTGGGACAATATTTGTAACTTCTCCGGTTCTCCTACAGCTCCGGCGGTTACTTTCCAGGCACAATTCGATGAGGCTACCGGAAAAATCTGGTTTGTTTATGAAGACGTTGTTTTTGGTGCTCCAAATGCGGGTGATGATTATGCTGCAAATGCTGACATCGGGGTTTCCGGACCTAACCAGGATTTGAACGTATCCAATGATAATGCTTCTTACCTTCAGAACAACAGTTGTGTAGAGTTTTACTATACAGATTGTCCAAAACCTAAGAACTTTGCAACAACGTTCCTGGGTCCGGATGAAATTCAATTTGGCTGGACTGCGGGATTCTCTAATGAGACAAACTGGATTATCGAATATGGTACCGAAGGATTTACTCCTGGTACAGGAACGATTATGAATGAGACAAACACGTTCTCAAGCATTTCCTCATTAATTCAATTAACTGATTACACGATCTACATTTATGCAAATTGTGCAAACGGCGATACATCTTTAGCATTGGTTCACAATTTCACAACGCTTCCATACTGTTCGAATCCTTCGGGAATCACCGGGGCAACAGATCCTGATTCATTGGAATTAACCTGGAACTGGACTGAATCAAGCCCTGCTTACCCGGTAACCGGATTCAACATTCAGTACGGTATGACAGGATTTACGCTTGGAAGCGGATTTATCGATGATGCTTCAGGTATCAACTTTGCAGACACCGTATACAATGCAGCTTTAATGGGATCTGGTGTTTACCAGGTTTACGTTCAGGCAGAATGTGACGGAACAAGCGACACTTCAGGTTGGGTAGGTCCAATTACTGTGATAATGCCGATTACAAATGATGACGTCTGCGAACAGGAAGCACTTCAGTTAGGCGAAACTTATACCTTTAACAATGTAGGTGCAGGAGTTTCCGTAAACGAATCAAACATTGCGCCTCCTGCGACTGGTGCTCAGCAAACTGACGGATGGGTTAACTCTACATTGAACGGAACATTATGGTATACGTTTACAGCACCTGCATCGGGTTCAGTTAGAATTAACTCCACTGGACTTCCTTATAACGGTCAGGCTGCTGTTTATTCAGCCATAAGCTGTTCAGATTTCAATACATTTATGTTGACGGCAGCAAATGATGATGCTATCGGCGGAACAAGTTTAGCTCCAAACTTCACAGTTTGTGATCTGACTCCGGGCGCTACCTATTACATTATGTATGATAAATTTGATGGTACTACGGGTAATTTTAGCCTGGCTGTATCAGCTATCATTCTTGAAGGTGGATCTGCCGGTCCTTTAACAAGTGTTTGTACGGGAGAAATGGTTGACCTGTTCACTACTATTTCCGGTAATGATAACGGAGGAAACTGGTCTTCTTCAATTGCAGCAGTAAATGCAAGCATCCAGGATTCTATGTTTAACACTGCAGGACTTGCATACCAAACATTTGATCTTGAGTACCGTGTATCAGATGGTTGTGCTTATGATTCGATTGTTTCGCAAGTTCGTATTTATCCTTTATCCAATGCAGGACAAGACGGGTCAATTACAGCTTGTAAAAACGAACCTATTGATTTGTTAGCCGGATTGAACGGAAACGCTGACTTAAATGGTGATTGGTATGATCCTTCGGATGTTCTTATACCAAACTCGCAAATCATTACGGCGAATTTCCCTGGTCAGTATAACTATGATTACATCTCAGGAAACGGTATTTGTCCGGATGACACCGCAAACGTAGTTGTTAACGTAAGTTCGAATTGTGACTGGTTATCTGTAGACGAGAACGCACTTGAGCAGGTAAACGTTTACCCGAATCCATCTACGGGAGTTGTATTTATTGAATCAACGTTCAGTACCGGTAACTTCGACTTAGTAGTAACAGATGTAAACGGGCGTACTGTTCAAATCGGTCAGAATACCATTTCTGCAGGAACAAACAGTGTAAATCTAAAAGATGTAGAACGCGGAACTTACTTCTTTAAACTTTCTACCGGGAACGCTGAAAAAGTGTTCAGGATTGTTATTCAATAAGATTATTCATTCAAAAAAACCCTCCCTTAACGTTAAGGGAGGGTTTTTATTTTTAAAAAAAGGTTCAATTTTAAATAATTTGTTAATTTTTGTAAAACAACAATTCTTCAAGGTCACTTTTTTTGTCGGATAAACTAACTATTTAATCGGATAGAATAAACCTTTGCTCGATTAGAATACCCTTTTATTCATTCGTCAAAAAAATTATTGATCAATCAAAAAAATAATTCATCAGGCATACTAATAATAAAGCACTAATAATCCTTTATCAATTATTTACCTTTGTATAAACTGAAATTATATGAAAAAAAATTACTATTGGGGCTTCTCCTGGGTAATGCTATTTGCATGCGTCCTATTTGGAGAAAAGACCCAGGCTCAAGTTTCGAGCTATTTATTCAATGAATCCTCCGGAACTTATACCCCTATTACTGGCGGGTCAGTTTATGGAACAGCAACTTCTGACGACCAGCGGTTCGTCGATCCTGCAGCTCCTGCCGGAGGTACAGCAGTAACTGGCGTTGGTATTCCGATTGGGTTTAACTTTACTTACAATGGTTCTGTGTTTGACCGTTTGGCGATCAATACCAACGGATGGATCTCACTGGGGCAATCTTCACTGACCCCTTCTGTTGACATCACTTCTACGAGTTCATACACTGCGTTGTCTACAGCCGGAGCCACTTCACCTGCAACTTTGCGCAATCGCATCGCTGCAATGGCTAGGAATTTAGTAGCACAGACAGGTGCGGAAATCCGCGTAGAAACAATCGGTACAGCCCCAAACCGTATTTGTGTCGTTCAATGGACGGATTACAAACGTTCCGGAACTACTGGAAATGGTGATACACTTGACTTTCAGATTCGTTTATTTGAAACTTCGAATTATGTACAGATCATGTATGGAAATTGTGTGTTTGGAACGTCATCTACAGCCTCAACTCATGTAGGACTTGGTGGAACTGTAGCCACAGATTATAACAACCGTACTTCCACTACATCCTGGTTAGCTACAACCGCAGGTACTGCAAACAGCCAGGGAATTACCATTAGTGGCACAGTAACTCCCCCATCATCCGGATACTATTTCATTTGGGGCCTTCTCCCAACCGTTCCACCGGTACCGGTTCAGGCAGCAGGAACACCGACTTGTTCCGGAGGAACTCAATTGAGCATGCCTGGATCACCAGTTATTTCAGATGAAATTTGGTATTGGCAAACAACACCAACCGGAACAAGCACCACAGAACCGGCTTCCACTCCGTGGACAGTCTTTGCTAATGGAACGTATTATGTACGAGCGTTCAATCCGATGCTTAATGCATGGTCAACAGAATCTTCTATTACTGTGTCAAACTTCCCGGTTGCAACGACACCTCCTGCACCAACAGCTGCAGCAAATCCTGCATGTACTCCGGGAACAACGATTTCCATGCCGGCTGCACCGGCGGGCACTGAGTACTATTGGCAAGGAACAACAGTTAACGGATCAAGCAATGCCGACCCGGCAACCGCTCCTTTCAACGTAACTGCAACTGGAACTTATACTGTTTCAGCATACGAAACAGCTACTCAATGCTGGTCTCCGACAACCAGTTTAACTGTAACTGTAGACAGTCAGATTCCAAACAACCCAACTGTAAGTACTCCTTATTTGAATATCTGTACAGGAGAAACTACTGCAATGATATCAGCAACAACAACTTCTAACGCCCCGGGTTCCCTGGCTACAACTTCTGCGGGAGGAAACGGCTGCGGCGGTGGAGCAATGTTTAACATCACAACAAATTCAAATGCAGTAAACGTTACAAGTTTGGATGTTATTCCGAATGTAGGTGGAGCACAAACTGTTGAAGTATTCTACAAAACAGGTACTTATCTTGGAAGTGAAACAACCGCAGGAGCGTGGACTTCATTGGGAACTTACCCGGTGACTACAACTGCAGGAACACCAGTAAATATTGACATCACGGACTTGTTAATTCCTGCATCTTCTCTTTACGCTATTTATGTAAATTACGGTGCACAATATACTACAGTAACAGGAGCAACAAACTACACAAACGCGGATATGACAATTACCGCGGGAGCTGGGCTTTGTTCTCTTTTTGGTGGTGTAAATGCTAACAGAGCTTTCAATGGTACTGTTAACTATAC
>DJFP01000006.1:1660-10513 GCA_002432565.1 Flavobacteriales bacterium UBA5869 | reverse complement strand
ACAGGTTCCCCGTTTGAAACAGTGGGTACTACAGTCATGCCAACTGCAACCAATGGATCTTACAATTTTTACGTGGCATCTACCCTTGGAGGTTGTTACAGTGCAGTACGTGAACTCGTTACCGTTAACGTGAATCCGGTATCTGTTCACTTAAGTGCAATTGATATTTCATGTAACGGTTTAACAGACGGGTCATTTGCTCTAGACAGTGTTGATTGTGGTACAGGTCCTTTCCTTTACTCAGTAGATAATGGTCCTTTCCAGGCTATTCCGACAAATTTAGCGGCAGGAACTTACTCAATCGTAGCACAAGATGCAACGATGGCATTGAGTGCTCCGAATACGATTGTAATCGTTGAACCAAGCGCTCCTCAGAACCTGAATTCATTTAATGTGACTTATTTTAATGGTCAATTAACATGGACGCCTCAAGGAAGCGAAACAACGTGGAACGTGGAATATGGACCTGCAGGATTTACTCCTGGTACAGGAATCCCAATGACAGGTGTTACGAATGATACCATTCCAGTTACAGGTTTGACAGAAAATACTGCTTATGAGTTCTATGTTCAGGCAGGATGTACAACTTCTTCTGATTGGGCAGGTCCTTTTGCATTCTCAACAGATCCTGGATTCCTGGCTTGGGACAATGAGTGTCCGACTATTGGATTCTTTGATATTTCAGGGACGGGAACTGATTTGAATTTAACGGATGATACAGAAACAGGAATTACGCTTCCATTTGCTTTCCCTTACCAGGGAGGTTCCCTTACAGATCTTACTGTTGGAAATAACGGTGGAATCCAGTTGAATACTTTAACCGGTAATGTTGGTTATGGCGGAAACATGACTACAATCACAGGAGACTACTTATTCGCGTGGGGAGATGATATGGATGATGAAACCGGAAATGTGTATTACCAGGTAACCGGTACTGCTCCGAACCAAATCGCTATTTTCCAATGGAACAATCAAAACAACTTCAGTAATGGTGCCGGATCAGTTACTTTCCAGATCCAAATGTACGAGTCAACAGGAGAGATCTATTATGTCTATGATGATGTAGAATTCGGTGGAACAGAAACTGCGGATGATTACGCAGGAAATGCGGACATCGGTCTATCAGGTCCTACAACTGATATCAACGTTTCTAATAACAACCAGGCATACCTGCAAAATAACTCATGTGTTCATTTCTATTATGCACTGTGTCCGAATGTACAGAATATGACTGTTATTACGGGAACAGATGACGCTCAATTGAACTGGGATCCGGGACTTTACGGAGAGACAGACTGGACCATAGTGTACGGTTATGAAGGATTTGATCCAACAATTTCCGGACAGGAAATCGGAATATTGAGTGTAAATAGTTCAGATGTGAACTTCGGAAACACATTGGAACAATTGACTTGCTATGATGTTTACATTTACTCCGAATGTCAGGCAGATAACTTAACTTCTGAAGGTTACCTTTTAAACTTCTGTACGAAACCATACTGTTCTGATATTACAGCGCTTGCAGGAACGACAGATGTTGATTCACTGGAATTGACGTGGAACTGGATTGAATCAAGTGTTGCTTACCCGGTAACAGGATTTAATATTCAGTACGGAATGAACGGCTTCACCCTTGGAAGCGGATTTATTGATGATGCTACAGGTATCGATTTTGCGGATACTGTATTTAACACTGCACTAATGGCTTCAGGTGTTTACCAGGTATATGTTCAGGCTGAATGCGCAGGTACAACTGACACTTCTAACTGGGTTGGTCCTATTACTGTGATCATGCCCGCTACAAATGATATCGTTTGTGAACAGGAAGCGTTGTTATTGGATACCGATTATACTTTCAACACAACCGGAGCAGGTGTATCTGTAAACGAATCAAATATTGCGCCTCCGGCTACCGGAGCTCAAGAAACTGACGGTTGGGTAAACAGTACTTTAAATGGTACACTTTGGTATTCTTTTGTTGCACCTGCAACAGGCCAGGTGCGTATCAATNNTTCAATACATTTACATTATTGGCCGCAAATGATGATGCAATCGGTGGGACAAGTTTAGCTCCAAACTTCACGGTTTGTGATCTGACTCCGGGTGCTACTTATTACCTGATGGTCGATAAATTCACGGCTACGAACGGAAACTTTGCTATCCGCATCTCTGATATCATTCTAAATGCAGGTATGGCTAATCCATTAACAAACGTTTGTACAGGTGATACTGTGAATCTATTTAATACTATCTCAGGATATGATACAGACGGAGTTTGGTCTTCATCCATCCCGGCAGTAAACATCAGTATCGTTGATTCGCTATTGTTGTCAGAAGCTATTTCTTTCAACACGTATAACCTTCAATACCGCGTAACTGACGGATGTGCTTATGACTCTATCGTTTCACAAGTGAAAATTTTCGCGCCGTCTAATGCAGGAATCGATGGTTCGATTACAGCTTGTAAAAATGAACCTATTGATTTATTGGCCGGATTGAATGGAACTGCTGACCTGAACGGTGACTGGTATGATCCGTCAGATGTTCTAATGGCAAACTCGCAAATTACGACATCTAATTTCCCTGGTCAGTATAACTATGATTATGTGTCAGGAAACGGAGTTTGTCCGGATGATACTGCAAACGTAGTTGTCAACGTACTTTCCAATTGTAACTGGTTATCTGTAGATGAAAATACCCTTGAGCTGGTAACGGTTTACCCGAACCCTTCTACAGGAGTTGTGTTTATTGAATCAACATTCAGTACAGGTAGCTTCAACTTAGTGGTAACAGATGTAAACGGCCGTACAATTCAAACCGGTCAGAATACAATTTCTGCTGGAACAAGCAGTGTCGACTTAAAAGAGGTAGAGCGAGGAATTTACTTCTTCACACTTTCAAATAACGATGCTCAAAAGGTTTTCAGAATAGTTATCCAATAGCAGATTTAAAATCTTCACTTTAAAAAAAAGGCCCTTATGTTTCATAAGGGTCTTTTTTGTTGATTAATCAATTATTGAAACAATTGTTGATGTGAAAATTAACACATCAATTGTTAGGTCATATAAATTCATTGATTTGAAAACATCTTTTTAACCTCCTTTGTATCAGCGAATACGATTTATTAAAGCAATTTGCCAACTAAACTTCACATATAAGAAACTCATAACGTATTTAGAATAAAAAGTAAAAGAAAATATTATTAATGAACTGTTAATTCTTTACATTTGTCCTGAACGTAAATAAATTATACTTTATGAAGAAAAAATTACTACTCGGTCTGGTAGGACTGTTAGTGGGAATTCAATCTGCTTTTGCGACAACCTGTCCATCTGCGATTGCGCTTCCTGCGGCTCCTACCTTACCTTACACAGACCCCTCGATAGTCTGTGGAGGAACTGATGACATCAATTTCGGTTCAAATTATGACAACGGCTTTGAGGCCCTTTATTCATGGACTCCAACATCGAATTACGCAAACGTTACAGTTGCTTATTCCGGACAAACCTGGGTAGGTATCTTTATCTATGCGGGCTGTCCTACATCAGGCGGAACACTTGTTACAAGCCAAACCACTTCAGGTTCGTCTTTAACTACTGCTCCTTTCAACCTGACTGCAGGTGTGACGTATTACATCATGTTTGATACATGGCCTTCACCGCCAAGTCCTTGTCCTGGTACATTTACATTAAACGGAACCATTGTATCTGCACCTGCAACACCGGTTCAGGATCCTACTGCACCTACTTGTGCAACAGGCTCATCTTTGACGGTTCCGGGAACTCCCGAAGCAAACACTACCTGGTACTGGCAGACATCTGCTACTGGAACCAGTACTGCAACACCTTATTCAGGTGCTTATGCTATATCAGCTAACGGAACTTACTATATCCGATCTTTAAATACAACTTACAATCAGTGGTCTGTTGCATCATCGATTACGGTATCGAACTTCCCAACTGCTGCAGCTCCTCCGGCTCCAACTGCCGGTGCAAACCCAGCTTGTTTGAACACTACTTTAACAGCTGCTGCACCTCCAATGGGTACAACTTATTACTGGCAAACTATTGTGAACGGTGTAAGTACTGCAAACGACGCAAGTACGCCGCTTAACGTTACAAGCTCAGGAACATATTACATTTCAGCTTTTGACGCAGGTACTTCTTGCTGGTCAAATACGACTGATTTACCGGTAGTTATCAGTACATATACTCCTGATCAACCGGTTTCTTCAACAAACCCGCTTGATATTTGTACAGGAGCATCTTCTGCAATTGTTAGTGTATCAGCTTCTGCAACTTCTGCAACTGACACGATCATGCTTGCTTCCAATTTTGTGTTGACTCCAGGATCATCTGCTGCATTAAACGGAACTTTGAACATTCCTGGTGGTGCAACAATTACAAGCTCTGTTATCAGCTTTAATAATGTTACTACCGTTGGTGGAACATGGCCTTCAGATCTTTCTGTTGATATTTCAGGGGCAGTGACATTGGGTTCAACTGTCGTTGCAAGTGTGAATAACGGAGTTACTAATGCCGGTCCTTATACGAACAATGTAACAATCGGAAGTAATGGTGCTTTCACAGTAAACGTAGACCACAATTACAGCTTTGGTGGAGACGCAAGTGCAGGATCAGTTATGTTGATCGTTTCTTATACTGTTCCTCCTGTAACTTTTGAATGGTTCGATGCACCTACTGCAGGAAATTCATTGGGAACAAACAGTACGCTTGAAACTATCGGAACATCTGTATTACCAACAGCAGTTGCCGGAACTTATACATTTTATGCACAAGCCGTTAACGGTGGGTGTGTGAGCCCAACAAGACTACCGGTTGTAGTTAACGTTAACCCGGTTGTTGTAACTCTAAACCCAATCGACATTTCTTGTAATGGTTTGACAGACGGATCATTCAGCCTTGGAACTGTAACTTGTGGAACTGCTCCATTTGAGTACTCATTAGATAACGGTGTGACTTTTGGACCAATCCCTAATAACTTAGGAGCTGGAAACTACGACATCATTGTTCGTGACGCTTCTATGGGAACTTCTGCTATAGTTCCTATCACAATTACTGAGCCTTCTGCTCCTACTGCATTGAATGCATTCAACGTAACTTTCTTCAACGGAATGTTGACATGGACTCCGCAAGGAAGCGAAACAACCTGGAACATAGAATACGGACCGGCTGGATTTACTCCGGGTACAGGATTCCCAATGACAGGTGTAACAAATGATACAGTTCCTGTTTCAGGATTAACTGAGGATACAGATTACGAATTCTACGTTCAGGCAGGATGTATCGCATCTTCTGATTGGGCAGGACCTTTCGCTTTCTCTACAGATGTACCTTTCTCTGCATGGGATAGCGAGTGTGGACCTGGATTTACTCCAATTCATACAACAGGAACAGCATTGAACCTTACGGATGATGCTTCAACTACAATTACATTGACTAACCCTGTTTCTTTCCAGGGAGTTAGTTCAAACACACTTACAGTAAGCAACAACGGAAATGTTTCATTCGGTGCGGTAACTTTAAATCCATGGCAAACTGACCTGGATGATGAAGAAGGAAACGTATACTGGCAGGAAACAACTATCGGTGGTGATAACTACTTGATCGTTGAATGGTATAACAGACCTAGATTCCCCGGAGTTATCGGACAGAATGTAACGTTTGAGATCGCTTTCAATCAAACTACGGGTGAGATTTTCTACCTTTATGAGGATAAAGTATTTGGGGGAACTCAAAGTTCTTCTGACTACGCTGGAAACTTGGCAACAATTTCAGCTATTGGACCTATGTCTACAGTAGCTATCTCTTACAATAGCCAGACTTATTTGCAAAACAACTCTTGTGTGAGACTTTACACAGCGCTTTGTCCAAACGTAACCAACAACGTTACAATAACAACTACTACAGATGCTCAATTGAACTGGGATGCTGGTTTATATGGAGAAACAAACTGGACAGTAGTTTACGGTTATGATGGATTTGATCCAAGCGTTGCTTCCGAAGTATTGGGAACATTACCTACTGCAACTTCTGATGTATTTATCGGTGGGTTGACTCAATTGACTTGTTACGATGCTTACATTTATTCAGACTGTGCGGCTGACGCATTAACTTCTGATGGTTTCCTGGTAAACTTCTGTACTAAGCCAAACTGTTCTGACATTACAGGTCTTGCAGGAACAACAGATCCGGATTCATTGGAATTGACATGGAACTGGGTTGAGACAAGCCCTGCTTTCCCTGTAACAGGATTCAACATTGAATACGGAATGACTGGTTTCCAATTAGGATCAGGAATGACTGCAACTGCAACAGGTATCGACTTCGCAGACACTGTATATAACACTGCATTAATGGGATCTGGTGTTTACCAGGTTTATGTTCAGGCTGAATGTNNGATATCGTTTGTTCACAGGAAGCTATTCAACTGGATCAGACTTATACATTTAACAACGCAGGTGCGGGTGTTTCAGTAAACGAATCAAACATTGCTCCTCCGGCTACCGGAGCTCAGGAAACAGACGGATGGATTAACTCTACATTGAACGGAACATTATGGTATACATTCGTAGCGCCTCCTTCCGGTTCCGTAAGAATTAACTCAACTGCAATTGCATACAACGGTCAGGCTGCTGTATACTCCGCAATTAACTGTGCTGACTTTAACACATTTGACCTGCAGGCAGCAAACGACAATGCAATCGGTGGAACGAGCTTAGCTCCGAACTTTACAGTTTGTGATTTAACTCCGGGTGCTACTTATTACATTATGTATGACAGATTTGATGGTACTTCAGGTAACTTTAGCCTGAATGTAACGGAGATCGTATTGGAAGCAGGAACTGCAGCTGCATTAACTGAAGTTTGTTATGGTACAAATGTAGACCTTACAACGACTATCAACAATGGAGATTTAGGAGGTGTTTGGTCTTCTGACATTCCTTCTGTTAACGCAAGCATCACAGGTTCTGATTTCGAGTCAAACGGTTTGGCTTACCAGACATTTGACTTCCAGTACCGTGTAACTGATGGATGTGCTTACGATTCTATCATATCTCAAGTGAAGGTTTACGCTCCTTCTAATGCCGGAGAAGACGGTACAGTTCAAGCTTGTAGAAACGAACCTATCGATTTGTTGGCAGGATTGAACGGAAACGCTGACCTGAATGGTGACTGGTACGATCCAAGCGATGTTTTGCTTTCCAGTTCACAAATTACTACAGCGAATTTCCCTGGTCAGTATAACTACGATTACATCTCAGGAAACGGAGTTTGTCCGGATGATACTGCGAATGTGGTTGTAGTCGTTAATTCAAATAACTGTAACTTCTTATCTTTAGAAGAGAGTGCATTGGAAGAAGTAACCCTTTATCCAAACCCTTCTACAGGTGTTGTATTCATTGAATCAACATTTACAGGAAACTTTGATTTAGTGGTTACTGATATCAACGGTCGTACAATTCAAACCGGAACGAATGTTACTGCGGGAACAAATACAGTGAACCTGAAAGAGGTTGAAAGAGGTACTTACTTCTTTAAACTTTCTACTGAGAACGCTGAAAAAGTATTCCGTGTAGTTATTCAGTAAGAGAAAGCATCGCTTTTGAAGTGATATCCGCGCAACGGATTCACGAAAGAATAAAATAGGAAACCCCGACGATAAATGTCGGGGTTTTTTATGCTCTTAATATTGCAAATCGGGCATTCATTTGGTACTTTTGATAAAAACACAGGATATGTTAATGCCATTTAATTTACATCAGTGGATCGAAGAAAACAGGGAGTTATTGAAACCGCCTGTAGGGAATAAAAACCTTTATAAGGAAGCAGGTGATTTCATCGTAATGATCGTTGGAGGTCCAAATGCCCGGAAGGATTACCACTTCAATGAGAGTGAAGAACTTTTTTATCAGATCGAAGGTGACATCACGGTAGGTGTCCAGCATGAAGGTAAGGCAAAGGATATCGTGATCAAAGAAGGTGAAATGTTCTTACTTCCGGCACGTATTCCGCATAATCCACGTCGTGGGCCAAACACGGTTGGTTTGGTAATTGAACGTGTTCGGAAGAATACGGACATGCAGGATGGTCTATTTTGGTTCTGCGAAAAATGCAATCATGAATTGAAACATTACCGTTTCAAACTGGATAATATCGAAAAGGATTTTCTTCCGCGATTCAAGGAGTTTTATAATTCGGAGGAAATGAGGACTTGTTCGGTTTGCGGTCACCAAATGGAAGCTGATCCAAAATTCATTTAACCGGAATTGTTACTTTTACCAAAAAACGAATTTACCCAGAAAAATAACTTGTATGCACTTTTTTGCTTCTATCATCTTTCCAGTACTGATTTCAATAATTTCCGGCGGCGGAGTATTACTAATGGCATATCTCTTTCTGAAAAAAACAGGAGATCGTGAGGTTAGGGCCGCACAAATTGAATTAAAAAAGGAGCGTCAGAAACACTTTCTTCCGATGCGTGTGGAAGCTTATCAACGTGCCGCTCTTTTAATGGAACGAATCCATCCGGGAAGTTTGGTTATGCGCCTTCACAATCCGGGACTTCCGGCAAGAAAACTTCAAACAGACTTATTACAGGCTATTCGTGAAGAATACGATCACAATGTATCCCAGCAGATGTTTATTTCTCCGCAGGCCTGGGAAATGGTCCGGAATTCAAAAGAAGAAACTATTAAGATCATCAATCTGGCCGGACAACAGATGGATGCTACAGCACTTTCAACGGATATGGCTGCAAAAATATTTGAAATTGTAGCGGAGGTCGGGAAACTTCCTACGGAAATTACAGTGGAATACCTGAGAAAAGAAT
>DJFP01000006.1:0-1653 GCA_002432565.1 Flavobacteriales bacterium UBA5869 | reverse complement strand
TTGAACATTTGAACATTTGAACTATTTCAAAACAATCCGAACCTCATCTCCTACTTCAATGATATCACCGGGAACTAATTTTGCTCGTTTCCTTGTCTCCAACTCCCCGTTCCTAAAAACCTCCTCGTCTTCCACAATCATTTTTGCGTGACCACCGGTTTGAGCGATTCCTGTGGCTTTCAACAAACCCAGCAATTCAATAAATTCCCCGTTGATGGTAAACTCGATCTTTTCCATGCCGCAAAGTTAATCAATCCGATTACTATTCGGAGCAAAAGAAACAACACTATTAATCGATGTTTTTCCGATAGCGCTTATAGATTTCTTCGGCAGCTTCAAAGGCGGAAATAGTTCCACTCTCCACTTCTGCCTCTTTAGCTTCGATATAGGCTCTTGTTTTCTCTTTTCCCCACAGACCCTGAACCAACAGATCTTTTAAAGTTTCATGCATCCAGTTCAAATCCTGGTGCTTTCGCTTCGAATCAAAACTTCCGTTCAATTTGGTATGCCGCTCGAAACGCTCGATCATTTCCCAAACGGTATCAATATTATTATTTTCCAGGGAGCTGCAGATCTTTACTTCCGGAATCCAGCCATTTGAAGTCGGCGGGAACAAATGAATCGCATTTTTCAATTCCCTGGAAGCCAGTTTTGCTTTATTTACATTGTCACCATCGGATTTTGTAACGGCCAAACCATCGGCCATTTCCATAATTCCCCGCTTAATCCCCTGGAGCTCATCCCCAGCACCAGCTAAGAGAAGCAGCAGAAAAAAATCGACCATGGAATGAACCATAATTTCCGATTGTCCTACTCCAACCGTTTCAATCAACAGCACATCAAAGCCGGCAGCTTCACAAAGAATGATCGTTTCACGTGTTTTCCGCGCAACACCACCCAAAGTGTTCCCCGCAGCTGATGGACGAATAAATACCCGTGGATTTTGCGACAAGGTTTCCATGCGCGTTTTGTCACCCAAAATACTCCCGCCCGTCCGTTCACTGCTCGGATCAATGGCCAAAACAGCAACCTTACGGCGATTCTCTAAAATAGTCTGCCCGAATTTTTCAATAAACGAACTTTTACCAACTCCCGGAACTCCTGTAATACCGATCCGCAATGAGTTCCCTGAAAACGGAAGACACAAACGGATCAACTCTTTAGCCGTCTCCTGGTCCTCTTCACGCGTACTTTCAAGCAAAGTAATAGCCCCGCTCAAAGCAATAGCATCTCCCAGGCGAATGGCCTCAAACAATTTCTCTGCCGTACGGTTCTCACGCATTTTCTTCCGGGAAGAAAACCATTCTTCAAGGCGTTTTTCGTTCATTTTTACTTTACTCCAAAAGGAAACACTAAAATATCTTTTACACTATCAAAAACCCAGGTTTTCCCATCGCGGGAAACCAAAATAATCCGGATTGGTATTTCCTGGCGTGATTCCGATTCTGCAAGAACCTGCCTGCATGATCCACAGGGAGAAACACATTCGTCTTCTGCGATCAAATCACCCTCAGCTACAACCACAATTGTTTTTACTGCTGTTCCGGGATATGTTGCCCCGGCATAGAACAAGGCCACGCGTTCGGCGCACAAACCACTCGGATAAGCAATGTTTTCCTGGTTATTCCCTTTCACAATTGTTCCGTCTGCCAA
>DJFP01000013.1 GCA_002432565.1 Flavobacteriales bacterium UBA5869 | reverse complement strand
CATCCAATTAACCAATACCACTTATGCGGCACTTTCCATGCGTGACGGAGATGCTTTCGGGAAACAGTTTGGTTCGGTAAATAACGCTCAGGGGAACCCGGACGGAACAAACGGTGAAGACTGGTTCCGTTTATTGATCATCGGGAAAGATGCTCAAAACGCAGTTACTGACACCGTTATCTTTTACCTGGCTGATTACCGTTTTGCAAACAACACGGAAGATTATATCGTTGATACCTGGCAAACCGTAGATTTAACGGCACTTGGTGAAGTTCAGTTTTTGGAATTCGAATTGGAATCATCCGACCACAATGCACAGGGAATCTTAACTCCGGCTTATTTCGCTTTGGACAATATCGTTTACGGAACAGCCGGAATGAATACTTTGAATCTTGTGAGCCAGGAAGTTTATCCGAATCCGACTACCGGAAAATTCACTGTAAAATCTCCTGAGGGACAAATTAATGTTTACGCTTTATCGGGAGAATTAATCTTGTCTCAGACAACCAGCGGAATCCGGGAAATCGATTTGAATGCTGTTCAGTCAGGAACATATCTTATTGAAACAATTACTTCCGAAGGAATTGCAAGAACACGCATCAGCAAGATCTAATTGTTCCTCAAACTTTACATACCAACCCTTTTGATTATAACCTCTTGTCCGGTTTTCGGGCAGGAGGTTAATCCTATTGAAGAAATAGTTATTTCTCCGGTAAGCGAGACTGGAAACAGCATCCAGGTGGAATTATCAAAAGATAAGATCCAAAACAAACTTGCCAACGACCTGGGTCAGATTCTAAGCCTGCTTCCCGGTCTTCAGATCAAGAATTACGGCGATGTCGGCGGACTAAAAACAGTCAGCTTTAGAAGCCTGGGAGCCGGACATACCGCATTGGTACAAGACCGTACTTCTGTTTCAACTACACAGAGCGGGCAGGCTGATTTAAGCTCTTTTCCCGTAGATCTCATTGAAAAACTTGAATTAATCACCCTTTCCCCTACCCGCACCCAAATTCCCATTCACGCAAAACTTGCCGGAGTCGTTGTCAATGTAGAATCAGTACATTCCTATGTGGGTACAAACAATCGAAAGATCATTGCGGGGATCCAGGCAGGTTCATTCGATCAATACGAAGGTTACTTCATGCTCCAAAAAAGAGGACGGAAATGGGGCGGAACATTCACCGGGAAAATCCGCTCATACGGTGGTTCTTACCCTTACACCTACCTAAACGGAAATACAACCATCAAGGACCGGAGAGAAAACAATAGTTTACTGGAATACTTCGGTACCGCATCCATTCGGTTTTCACCTAATCAGCACCATCAATTCCAATTCCGGGTTTCCGGGAACGAATACCAAAAAGACCTGGCAGGAGCAGTTATCTTCTACAACAGCAATGCAGCACAATATTTAAACGGTTACGGTTTGAGCGGATCANNGATTCCAGGTATTATTCCGGACAATTTGACATCCAATCTCAGGCAGCTTATTCCATTACTGAAAAACTGGAGCTGCTTATCGGAAGTACTTTTATTTCCGAAGAACTGAAAGGAAAATCACTCGTCGGAAACCCTTACCGAAATACGTCAGAAAGTCTTTTGGGCATCGAATGGAAGGCCTTTGGAAAAATCCTGGCGCAAATTGGTGCTCAGGGTGTTTTTGAAAAACGCGATACGACACTTAAAAGTCAATGGAATCTGCTTCCTGCCGTTTCCTGGAGCTTTGACCTGGGAAGTAAAAACAAAATCGGGATGGTTTACCGTTACACCTGCAGGCAGCCTTCTTTCAACGAATTGTACTACCAGCAGATCGGAAACACCAAATTGCGCACGGAAAAAGCACATATCGCGTCAATCCGTTATGACCTGACACTTCCTTTCAAAAAAGGAGTTTCACAAACAATGGTCCAGCCGTTCTATTCATACATTTACGACAAGATCCTGGCTATTCCTACCAAAAACCTCTTCATCTGGAGTATTCAGAATATCGGGATATCGGATGCTTTCGGAGTCGAATTTACGGAGCTTATTCAGAAAAAAATCAAACAGCACACCCTGGGAATGCGCATCAATTACACCTTTCAATACACACAGGATATCAGCGATCCGCTTAGCCCTGCTTACAGGCATATTTTAAGTTATTCTCCTTTACATTCAGGCAGCGTAGAACTGGATTATTCCTGGAAAAAATTAAGCTTCTTTGTTCTCGGATCGTATTTGGGAGAGCGCTATGCATTGAACCAAAATATTCCTTCCAACTTGCTGGAAGGGTATTTCCTGCTAGATGCGGGAGCTTCTTATACCCAAAAATTAAACAAAAGCGAACTCACCCTTCGTTTGAGCGTCAATAATATGACCAACAAGCAATACAGTTATATCAATTACTTTGTAATGCCGGGAACTCATTTTAATATCCGACTTCAATATGCGCTTTAAGATCATTCCGATACTATTCCTTATGCTTCTTGCATTTTCCTGTAAAAAGAAAAAAATAGAAGAACCTGAAGCCCCACAGACATTGCAGCATGGAATGCTTGTTCTGAATGAAGGATTGTTCCAGCAAAACAATGCAGCATTGGGATGGTTCGATTTTTCAGCAAGCTCCTATACCGGCAATTTCTTTGAGCAAAAAACAAACCGCTCACTGGGGGATACCGGAAATGATATGAAACGTTACGGCGGAAAAATCTACGTGATTGTCAATGTTTCCAGTACGCTGGAAATCCTGGATGCTTCAACCGGGAACAGTATCAGTCAGATTTCCATGGTTGCCAACGGAACTCCCAAACAACCGCGCTACATTACATTCAACGGCGCTAAAGCATACATTACCTGCTACGATGGATTCGTGGATGTTTTGGACACAGCTTCACTCAGTATAACAAACCGCATACCTGTTGGTGCAAATCCCGAAGGTCTTACGATCAGCAACGGAAAACTGTTTGTAGCCAATTCCGGGGGATTGAATTTCCCGAATGTAGACAGTACGGTTTCTGTTATCGATTTGGGAAGTCTGCAGGAAATCACGCGAATTACAGTCGGAAAAAACCCGGGATCNNCCTTCACGCATGCACCGGATCAATGCAAGTACAAATACACTGGCTCAATCCTTCACATTCGACGCAAGCGGTATTAACACATTCCATTCAAATTTCCTGTTATCCTACCACGATTTTAGCTCGGGAGACAACCGGATTGCACTTTTTGACACAAACACGGAAACAATTACCAATCCGCAATACGTTCCTACTTCCGGAATACAGACATTATACGGCGTCCAATATTCCCCTATTACGAACAAGATTTACTGCCTGGACGCAAAAAACTATACCATGACCGGACAGGTTCATGTATTCTCTTCCAATGGCATTTTTGAAACAAGTTATAACGTGGGATTAAACCCAACAAGCATTTTAATTTATGAATAAGTTCATTTTCATCTTTTTTATCCTACCCGGTTTTTTACATGCACAAACCTTTCATCCGGCTCCCGGAAACCCCGGAACGAATGCCATTAAGAAAGACAGTTCCTGTTTTGTTTCCTGGGCCAGCGGAGGCACGGTTCAAAGAGGCTACCTGGATATTGCTGATACGACAATAACTATCAGCGGGTCAAACAGGGCAAGTTACGGAAACCTGAACCTGGCTTTGGGGCCTGCAACCGGTTCTGTAACTGATGTTCTTTCTTTAGGCGACAGCGGTGTAGCAACATTGAGCTTCGATCAGTTTATTATGGACGGTCCCGGTTATGATTTTGCCGTATTTGAAAATGGGTTCATGGATGATTATATCGAAATGGCTCACGTAGAAGTCAGTTCCGATGGTGTTCATTTTTTCCGATTCCCATCAACGACTGAAGTTCCTACAACCACGCAAGCATCCAATGCCACCTACACGGATTGCCGGATGATCAATAACCTGGCTGGAAAATACCGGCTTGGCTACGGAACACCCTTTGATCTGAGCGATCTTCCCAACGATCCGAATCTGAACAAATCTGCGGTTACACTGGTAAGGATCATTGATGTAATTGGCGCTGTTTCCGGGCATGTAACTACTGACCAATTCGGAACTACGATCAACGATCCTTATCCAACAGCATTCGAATCAGGTGGATTTGACCTCGAGGCAATCGGAATTATCAATGGCACACTTGGACTTCCTGATTTAGATGTGTTGAACGTACAGGCTTTCCCGAATCCGGCAACAGATCTTGTTCAAATTACCCTGAATGGCGAAGCCGAATTAATGCTTTATTCTACGGACGGAAGATTAATACTCAGCAAAAAACACCTGGATTCTTCATTCATTTCCGTAGAAAAACTGTCACCCGGAATGTACTATTTACAGGTAAAACAAAGCGGTAAACTACAGAATTTGAACATTTTGAAAAAATAGATACAAACTTTCAATTATTATTGAAAATATTGTATATATTTGATNNGTTAGTGACAGTCCGCTTTGCACGGAAGACATCATGGAGCGTCTTTCTATTTCCAGAGGGAATGCCAATATGAACATCCGTGAGCTGGCTAATTGGAATTTAATTTACAAAGAAAGTATAGCCGGAGACCGCAAAGAGTATTTCCGTGCTGAAAAAGACATGTGGGAAGTAGCCAAACGCATTGTGAAAGAACGCAAACGCAGAGAGCTCGAACCTTTGCAGCAGCATTTGGCTGAACTCAAAAAAGTAGAGCAATCCTACGAATCCATTTCTTTCGTCGCCACCATTGAAAATATCGAGCGTTTGGTCAGCCGATTGGATTCTTTATCCGGCACTCTGATGAAAGCTGACGAACACGTGTTCTTTGGAAAAATATTGAATCTGTTCAAATAGAAGGAGTTAACTTCCTTTTTTTTGAATTTAATTTTCAAAATATATTGAAAGTTTTGAATTAACAATAAATAAAGTGCCATGGAAAATATAGCTCTTCTTTACGATGAAGATTGTCCGCTCTGCCGCTGGTATACGCGCATCTTTGTGAAATACAAACTCCTGGATGAAAAAGGCAGAATTCCTTATGTAGAGTACGTTCTACAGCATCCCGGAGAGGTTGATACCAACATCGCTCAAACAAAAATCGCATGTGTGAATCATCAAAGCCACGAAGTTCGGTACGGAATTGACGGCTTGCTTATGCTGCTCGGTTACCACTCACGAATAATAAAGATCCTGGGAAACTTCAAACCTATTAATTGGTTATTAAAAATCCTGTACCTGCTTTTCAGCTATAACAGACGAATAGTTGCTCCTGTTCTGAAAAAAAATGCAGTTGAATGTAATTGTGAGCCTCCAAAATCTATTCTCTGGAGAATCAACTTCATTCTCCTGACGAGTTTTCTCACTTATGTCATTGTTAGCTGGTATTTCCATCTATTCCTGGGTGAATACCTTGTCGGCACAGCACCGAACGATTTAATCCTGCTTGCGGCACAAATCGGGTTTCAATGGCTGGCTTTTCTGCTGTTCGGTCAAAAAAACAGTTACGATTACATCGGACACCTCATTTTCGTCTCTTTTTTAGGCGCGCTGCTCCTTTTGTTTTTTGGAATCGGAATCCAGTTGGTAAACTTCTTAGGAATTGAAACTCATTTCCTGGCTGTTGTCTGTTACGGAATAACGGTCGCATTCATGTTCTTCGAACACAAAAGACGTGTTGCATTGAAAAATTGGACCTGGAAATTAAGTCTTAGCTGGATCCTGTTCAGAATGTTCATTTATCCGCTTGTTTTCCAACTTTAAACCCATACACCATGAAAAAGATCATTCTTTTCGCTGCCAACGGATTCATTGGGAAATCCATTATTGACTATACAAAAACATATCAAAAAGAGTATCAAATCATTGCCGTATCCCGAAAACCAATAACTCAACTTCCCAATGGGTACAAACAAGTTATTTGGAATGGAAAAACGATCGGTCCATGGGCAAAAGAACTGGAAGGCGCAGATTTGGTTATTAATCTTGCCGGAAAATCCGTGAATTGTCGGTATACTGCTAAAAACAAAGCAGAAATTTTCGCATCACGGTTAGACAGTACACGAATCATCGGTGAAGCCATAGAGGATTGCACGCTTAAACCTAATTGCTGGATTAATGTAGCCAGTGCCACCATTTACGAACACTCTTTGGAGAACCCGAATACGGAAGAAAGAGGAATCATCGGAAAAGGATTTTCTGTCAATGTATGCAAAGCCTGGGAAAAAGCGTTTTTTGCCTTCAAAGATCTTCCAACCAGGCAAATACTCGTACGCTCTACCATTGTTTTGGGAAAGAACGGCGGAGTTTACCCGGTATTAAAAAAACTGGCATGCCTGGGTTTAGGCGGTAAAATGGGACCGGGAAACCAGATGGTAAGCTGGATACACATCAGGGATTTCTGCAGAGCACTCTTTTTTATTGCAGAAAAGGAACAAACAGCTTCTATTTACAATTTAGGAACTCCTCATCCGGTACAAAACAGGGTGTTTCAAAAAGAATTGCGTGGAAGTATGGGCATTCCCTATTTCATCAATCAGCCGGTATGGATGCTAAAACTAGGAGCTTTACTTATCGGAACCGAAACTGAGTTAATTCTAAAGAGCCGGTACATATCTCCCGAAAATTTAATGCGCGAAAACTTTCAATTTGAATTTCCAACCATTGAGTCTTGTTTAGGCAATTTGAATTGCTAATGTTTTTACATTGTTATTTTTTATAACTTTTCACGTAAACTTCTAACAATATCCATTAAATTCATGATATTTTAACATTCAACTCTTTACAAAACAAACATTTTTTCAAAATATGCATATTTTCACGCAACGAATTAATTAATTATTTCGTTTTAAAATAAACTTGAGATTATGAAGAATATGCGTGTTTTAGCAAAAGTATCATTGATTGCTTTAACTTTTCTAGTATGGAGCAGTACTGTTTTTTCCCAAAGTAAGATGCCTGTAGGTTCTCTTACTACCGAATGGAATCTTTTCCAGGAAGTAAAAGGAGTAAAATTTTCTGCCAAAAAAGAAATTCAGGCAAAGGACGAATATGTGTTAGTAAAGCTTGAAAATACAACGAATAAAGAAATAACTATTTCTTATACGCTTGCTGTAAATTACAATTTGGGGTGTAACGGGTGCAATAAAGAGAACTTGAAGTCATATACGATTCCTGCTATGTCTTCTATTGAAGGAAATCTTTCACACTTTGCATCTCCGTTGGCGATGCACATTACCAATAATGATCCGAAAAATACTTACATTCCTTTACACATTTCTACAGAAAACCTGACCATTAAATAAGTTAGTCATGAAAAAATTAATACTATTTATCGCGCTGCTTGCTTCAGGCCAGTCATTTAGCCAGCAAACCAATTGCTTTATAACCGTTAGCCCTTTAGACACTACAGTATGTCCTGGAGACAGTGTGCCGATTTCGGCTCTTGGTTCTCTTTTGAATGCCAACCAGTCCTTTGATTTTAACACGAGTACTATTCCTTCGGGATGGTCAACTCAGGGAGGTCTTGGCTTTACACCTCCATGTGCTCCGGCAGCTTTGGATGGTACAGAATTCTATTGGGCTTCTACATCGGCATCAAATGTAACTCCGGGTATTACAACCGCTGCTTTCGATATTCATTGTCCCGGTGGATTTGTTTCTTTTGAAATGATTTATGCGAATACAAGTTCATCCCCTTGTGAACAGCTTGACCAATATGATGAAGGGGTTGCTCTACAATATAGTATTGACGGAGGTGCAACCTGGATAACAATCAACTACTGGGCTTGGAACGGAGACATGTTAACAAGTATCCCTACAACTACTACTCCGGGCGCTCCTTTCGGTGGTCCTTCAACCCCTATGTCTGTATGGTCTTCATTTACAGTTCCTATTCCCGCAGCAGCAAATACATACTCTACTATGTTCAGATGGTTTCAGGAAAACACTTCCGGGAATGGTTTTGATAACTGGGGGCTTGACAATATTGTCATTAATGCAATGGGGGGAAGCTGTTCGTCAAATATGAACCTGGTTTGGAGTAATGGACTTACCGGAGAAGATAACACTCTTATTGCAGGGGCAGCAGGTACTGATTCTACCTTTACAATTAGTGTTTATGACACTACTGGTGTCTTACAATGTACTTCTTCACCGGTTACTATTCATGTACATCCTGATAACGTAACATACAACTTACAGGATTACGCCTATTCTTACTGTCCTACAACAAATCCGATGGTTCAGGTTACAAATATTTCAGGGGCTATTCCTCCTTACACTGTTAACTGGACAGATATTCCGAGCACCAATAACCCGCAAAGTTTATCAACGGGCGGTGCAGAGCACGATTCCATAACCTATCATGTCACAATATCAGATGGTTGTGGATTCGAAAGGCAGGACAGTGTCATACTAGTCGTTAATAAATTATTGAATATTGATTCACTGGTTGCCTACGATGCAAGTTCCTGTTTAACTGATGGAGCTGTAGTAGCTTATGTTTCCGGACTAACGATCAACCCGAATCAGCCAACTTACAACTGGCACGGTCCGGGTGCAACGAACCCATCATTTATTAACTCTACCGTTTGGACCAACCGTTCTCCGGGATGGTATTATTTCACAGTAACAGACGATGCATGTACGGATTCGGACAGTGTTCAGATCAGTATTAAAAATCCTCCGGTAGCAATCATTGATGCAGATCCACTGGCAGGCTGTGCTCCTTTTGATGTAACATTCGAAAACAACAGTGAAAATTCAACGCATTATACCTGGGATTTCGGTGACGGAACGGTGATCAATGAAAACGCAATGAATTCGCATAATCACACTTATTCCGGTAATGCAACGATCATGTTGATTGCATACGATGACGCGAATTGTTCGGATACATCTTATGTGAATGTTTCCGTTCAAACATGCGGATGTACAGATCCGTTAGCAATTAATTACGATCCTACAGCTGTTCAGAACGACGGTTCCTGCCTTTTCCCTGAACCAGAATTTGAAGTGCCGAATATCTTCACTCCGAATGGTGACGGAGACAATGACTTCTTTGAGTTTGTTGTAACCAATTACTCAAACGTTGAATTCAGTGTTGTAAACCGTTGGGGAAATACCGTTTTCCAGGGATCAGGTATGAATCCGAAATGGGATGGTAAAGTGGATGGTGTTATTCCTTCTGATGGGGTTTATTTCATCACTTATAAGATTACAAATGTTAAAGGAGACAAAGCAGTCGAAGGACAAACTTTTGTTCACCTTGTAAGAGAATAAAAAACAATTCATTTGAAAAATCCCGAAGTAATAGTAATATCTGCTTCGGGATTTTCTATTTTTAACCATCTGATCTCATTCAAAAAAAGATGTTCTTTATTCTTTCCAAAATATTGCTCTTTACCATCAGCCCCTTTACATGGCTGTTGATTGCCCTGTATTTTGCTTTTTATTCCAAAAAAAGTATCCGGGCAAAAAGAGCAAAATATGCTGCTGTTTTTATCGCATTGTTTTTCAGCAACACCTTTATTTTTAAAGAATTTTGCAGGCAGTGGGAAGTTTTCGGAACACCTCCTTCAGAAGTCAAACATTACGATGTCGCGGTTGTTCTAACCGGAATGGCTGAATACAATAACGATCTGAAGGTGTTGAGTGCGAGACGAGGAATTGACCGTATCTGGCAGACAATATCCCTTTATAAATCGGGTAAAATTGATCGCATCTTAATAACCGGTGATCATGGCTACATCATCGACAAAGGCCTGCACGAAGCTTCTCAGTTAAAAGAAACGCTTGTTCACTGGGGAATTCCGGAGCATGTAATCATTACAGAAACCAAATCGAAAAACACTTACGAAAATGCGGTTGAATCGAAAAAGATCCTGGACCGTTTATTCCCTAATTCATCATCCATATTACTGGTAACTTCCGGAAAACACATGCGCCGGGCAAGAGGCTGTTTTGAGAAAGCCGGGGTAAAATGCGATACATATTCAACCGATTTGTATACCGGCCCCAAACGTTCATATACCTTCGATGAGATACTCATTCCTGATATAAGCACCATGAATGACTGGCATGGTTTACTGAAAGAAATGTTTGGTTACATTGCATACGACATAACCGGAAAAATCTAAATTAGTTCGTCTTCTTTTCGGGCTCATCAATGATAATCAAAGGGCCGGAGCCGGAACCTTGCCCTTGCTCCCGGTTGTATTTAACTGCGTTACAAACCCCAATAACCGCAGGAACCGGAAAAGCAATCCAACCTGCATAATCAAACCATTTTGCCTTCACTTTCAGTGACTCGACCTGCGCTCTTCCGATCGAATCCCGGTAATCAATGTATCGAAAAGTATTTCTGCCCACCGTTGTTTTCACTCCTATCGTATCCGGGAATGGATTATAGAGAAAATCCCACCCTTTTTTATCCGAATAACCCACATCATTTTGAAAATTCGGATTTATCTTGTTAAAGTACAAAAAACCTTCCCGGTTGCAGTCAACTTCTACCGGATGTTCATCATGCACACCAGTGCTCATAATTGCAGGAAGGCCAACACGCACCAAATAAGCGAATCCCATTCTCTTACTTTGAAGGTAATGTCCGTACTCGTGCTGAAAAATACGGTTATCAGGATGTGGGGCGCTGTTCTTTTTTGCAAGGATGTAATTCCCGAAACAAATCCCTGTCCAGCCCACATTCATGTTTAGCAGTGTACTTCCATTTGGATGAGAAACATTGTTTACTTTACACAAAACGGTATTGTACAAATGCGCCATAAAAAAACCTATCCCGGTTTGCGGTCCCTGATAAGTAAAACGGGAAGCTACTTCCAAAAAACGTTTTCCGGATCTCGAATTGGTATCGGAAACAAATAATCCTCCCCAAATGCGCGCATCGTTCTTTGCACTTTGATTCGCTCTTTTCCAGGCAGTTTTCCACCTGTTTTCCTTGGTTTTTACCAGACCTGCGATAAAACCACTCACCCAGGAATCAATAATGATGTATTCAGGAGTTTTCGAAGAACTACCCGATGCTTTTGAAGGAAGCACAAAAAAAATGCATAGAACTAGAAGATATAAGGATCTGATGGAACTTGTCAAACATTTCATGCTCAATTCTAACGAATGAAGGATTATTTTATGATTTTCAAACTTAAAAATAATGTAATTTAGATTGATATTAGCTCGAAACTCTATGAAACAACTATTATTCTGCTTTTCAATCTGTCTGATTACAGCCGCCTGTTCCAATAATCCGAAAAAAGAGGATGCGGATTCCAGTAAACCAGCCTCGGAAACAGCAGTAAAACAAGAGGAAAAAGTAACCGATACGCTTCCAAACAGAAATGGAGTTGTTCGGAACTTTACTCCTGACCAGGTGAAGAAACTTCATAAAATCCTCCCTCAAAAAACGGTAAAATTGATGGTTGATTACCTGGATTCGCTTTCATACGTCCATACCGACAAAGATTTTGCCCGTGTTTATCATTCCGGGAGAAAGGTGTTCAGTGATATCGAAGAAGCAGTCTCAAAGAAATTCCCCGACGGATACTCCGGAATGGAAGCCCTGAGCTTTATCAATAATAAATCCTTCGCTTTCCGTTCTTCTTGTGTAGCTGAATGCACCGAATTCGTATTGGATTACAGTTTCCCCGATCTTCAAAAATTAGCACAATACACCAAAGGAGAAGCAGACGATGACTTCATGGCTCTAAAAATCCTTGCAGAAGGTGACCAGGGAAGACACGAACCGGGATGGCTCACTTTCTTCGAGCGTACCTGGGATTACGGAGGCGGGTCTCTTTTGGGCGACAGCAACACTTATAAATTCCTGAGCGGTTCATTCCAGGTTATCAAAAAAAGCGATTTATTCAAAAAAGACCTGATTAAACTTCGCGAACGGGCAATCATGGACATGGAACACCGTATCTACATGTTCCCGAAACCAGTTGTACTGGCAGAAATAAACCGCATCCTGAAAACAAAGATCCTTTCTTACCCGGAAGCAAACCGGATTTTGCTGCTCAAACAATCAATTGAAAGAGATCAGGAAGAGCCAGCCCTGCAGTTTAATTGTTCCGATCCGGAATCCAACTGCGACTGGGGCGGGTAAGTGTTTAATAAGTTCAAAAGAGTTCAAAAGAGTT
>DJFP01000026.1:8275-9382 GCA_002432565.1 Flavobacteriales bacterium UBA5869 | reverse complement strand
AATGCGCGAAGAATTAAAAGGTCCTGTAGTTGAAAATGTAAAAGTAGTGGTCGTTCCTGAAATCAATGAAGAAGGCGGGACACAGCACTATGTTTACCTGTTGAACTTACGGGACGACATCATGGAAGGGATCATTATCACGAGTCGTGGCTATGGCGAAGATGTAAATACAGGTGAAAAGATCAAAACCTCTACCCTGCGTCATTCACTGGAGGTTCTTTTGCCCAACGAAGCTGCGAGAATCGAGCCTATTATGGAAGAAGTGTTTGGTTTGACAAATGAATACTGGGTTTCTTTTTGGGCGGACGACGTGATGTACGACAAACGATTCATTTTCCTTCCGGAAACGATCGATGAGAAGAATTTCATCGAGATCCCAAAGCTGGGTGGTAAAGGAATTATGATCGGATAAGAAAGACTAGAGACAAAAGACTCAAGACCGGTTCATTAAAAATAAAAACCTCGACAATCCATTCAATTTGGAGTCGAGGTTTTCTTTTAACTTTTAACTATAAATCTGTCTTAAATCTCTAGTCTTTTGTCTGAAGTCTCTTAAAGCGTTCCGCGCTTCTCCTGCTCTCTTTCAATCGATTCGAACAAGGCTTTGAAGTTTCCTGCACCAAATCCTTTTGCTCCCATTCTCTGGATGATTTCGAAGAAAACAGTCGGACGGTCCTCAACCGGCTTTGTAAAGATCTGCAGCAAATAACCTTCCTCATCCGCATCAATCATGATTCCCAGTTTTTGCAATTCGTTGATGTCTTCTTTGAATTTCGACATGTGGTCTTTCAAACGCTCCGGAATCGCATCGTAATATGCCTGTGGAGGAGTTGACAGGAACTCTACCCCACGGGAACGCATATCTGCAACCGTTGTGATAATATCATCCGTTGCAACCGCAATGTGCTGAACACCTTCACCTTCGTAAAAATCAATGTATTCTTCGATCTGAGATCTCTTTTTACCTTCCGCAGGTTCGTTAATCGGGAATTTAATTCTTCCGTTCCCATTCGACATTACTTTCGACATCAAAGCAGAATATTCCGTCGTGATCTGCTTATCATCAAACGATAAGAAGTTTACAAATCCCATGATATCTTCAAACCA
>DJFP01000026.1:0-8227 GCA_002432565.1 Flavobacteriales bacterium UBA5869 | reverse complement strand
TTCTTACGCTCTACGAATACAAAAACCGTTTCACCATAAGCTCCGTAAATTCCGGAACGAACAACTTCTCCGTGCTCATCCGATTCAACCATTGGTTCAAAAAAGGATTTCGCACCTCTCTTAGTTGTTTCTTCGTAAGATTTTCTGGCGTCTTCTACCCAAAGTGCAATTACCTTAACACCATCACCATGCTTTTTTACGTGCTCTCCGATCGGTGAATCACTTTTCAAAGCCGTTGTAAGTACAATTCGGATCTTATCCTGCTTTAACACATAAGATGCGCGGTCTTTCACACCTGTTTCCAATCCGGCATAAGCCAAATCCTGGAAACCAAATGCTGTCTTGTAAAAATGGGCAGCCTGCTTTGCGTTACCAACGTAAAACTCTACATAATCGGTTCCCAACAAAGGCAGGAAGTCTTGTGCACCTTCAAAAATTTTCTCTAATCCGTATTCTACGTTCTTAATTTCGTTACTCATACTATTTCTTTAAATGTTATCGTGCTCTCCCCTCAAGGAGGGAAATTAAAAATTATTTGTCAAGCCAGCTGGTCGCGTAGGAATCATCTTCCATATCAATAGCAGCCTGTGTTAATTTTAAGGGTTTGAAAGTATCTACCATCACAGCAAGTTCTTTTGTTTCCGTCTGCCCGATACTTCTTTCGTATGCTCCCGGATGCGGCCCGTGCGGAATACCTCCCGGATGCAGTGAAATATATCCTTTCTCCACGTGATTTCTACTCATAAAATCACCATCCACATAGTAAAGCAACTCATCCGAATCGATATTACTGTGATTATAAGGTGCCGGAATAGAAAGCGGGTGATAATCGTACATTCTCGGAACGAACGAACAAATCACGAAATTGTGGCCTTCAAATGTTTGGTGTACCGGAGGCGGCTGGTGAACGCGCCCCGTTATCGGTTCGAACTCATGGATTGAAAAGGCATACGGGAAGTTGTATCCGTCCCATCCGACAACATCAAATGGATGTGAAGCATATTCCAGCTCNNGGTCCTCTGAAATCACGCTCGCAGAACGGAGAATGCTCCAATAACTGCCCGAAATTATTCCGGTAATTACGCGGAGTTAAGATCGGAGAGAATGATTCAACAACGAACAATCGGTTCTTTTCCGTTTCAAACTCTATCTGGTAGATCATCCCACGGGGAATAACCAGGTAGTCTCCGTAACTGAACGGAATATTACCCAGCATAGTTCGCAGCTTCCCATTTCCTTCATGAATAAAGATGACTTCATCAGCATCCGCATTCTTATAGAAATAAGTCTGCATCGATTTTTTCGGGGCTGCCAAAGCGATATTCAGGTCATTATTAAAAAGAACGATCTCACGAGATTCCAAAAAATCGTCTTTCGGTGCCACGTTGTATCCCTTCAACATACGTGAAGTGATATTCTTATTTACGGCAGGAACCGGNNATCGCCGGATTCCTTGCGGAATTGAATGTGTCTTTTAGGAGGGATTTTCCCCAACTTATAGTAAAAAGGCATGTTTAAATGTATTTAGTTTTTAACAATTCGACGATAAACAGGGAGTTTGCTCATTCAGGTTTGCGAATAAGCAACCACATTAGTTTTAGCATCAATTCCAACCACATAGTATCTGAAAGTTACGCAAAATTACCGACAAAATGAGTGATAAAAAATGAGAATTGTCAGTTTTTTGACAAAAGTGAAAACTTTTATTCCATTGAAAAAAAAGTATATTTGCGCTCAAATCGAACGCCCAATGAAAAAAATTCTGGTTTTAGGTTCCTGCGGACAAATCGGTACTGAATTGGTACTGGCACTGAGAGAAAAATTCGGTGCTCAAAATGTTGTCGCAGCCGATTTAAAAGATGAATGTCCGAAAACGCTTGCAAACGGACCTTACATCCAATTAGATGCCTTAAACAAGGATTTGGTCCGTTCTTATATTATAGAACAAAAATTTTCGGATGTGTATTTGCTGGCTGCTTTGCTTTCGGCAACTGCAGAGAAGAACCCGGATTTCGCATGGAAACTAAACATGGAAAGCCTGTTCATTATCCTGGACCTTGCAAAAGAAGGACATATTTCCAAGATATTCTGGCCTTCATCCATTGCGGTGTTCGGTCCCACGACACCAAGATTCAATACTCCGCAATATACAGTGATGGAACCAAGTACTGTTTACGGTATTTCCAAGCAGGCGGGAGAAAGATGGTGTGAATATTATTTCAATAAGTTTGGGGTGGATGTTCGAAGTATCCGCTATCCCGGATTAATTTCTTACAAAAGTCTTCCCGGAGGAGGTACTACAGACTACGCGGTAGACATTTACTATAAGGCAAAAGCAGGAGAACACTTCACCTGTTTCCTAAAAGAGGATACCGCACTTCCGATGATGTTCATGGACGACGCAATTCGTGCAACTATTGAATTGATGGAAGCTCCGGCTGAAAAAGTAAAGATTCGCTCCAGTTATAACCTTTCTGCCCTGAGTTTTACCCCTAAACAGATCTTTGAGAGTATTCAAAAAGTAATTCCTTCATTTACCATTAATTACGAGCCCGATTTCAGACAAGCCATTGCTGATTCCTGGCCCGCATCCATTGATGACTCCGCAGCTCGCGAAAACTGGGGATGGGAAGAACGTTATGATTTAGATAAAACTACTCATGAAATGTTAAATAACTTGTAACTAGCGTTTAAAAAACGTTATCTATTCATTGTTAATCGAAAAAATAAAGCACTTCAGCGAATTTTTGTATGTATTTAGGCAACTGTAACAAAATAATTCTATCTTTAGATTGCGCTACAAAACTAATTCAAAACATGTGGAAGTATAAACAAGTCGGACTCGCTGTTTTTTTCCTGTCACTACTTATGACTGCCAAAGCATCCCCAAGCACTGATCAGGATGGTAAGCTGAATGTTACAGATGAGAAAGGAAGAAAGCAGGGTAAGTGGATTTACTATGGTAAAGACCGTCCGGATTCCGGTGTTCCCGCAAACGGTAAAGTAGAAGAAGGAAAGTATGTAGATGACCGTAAAGAAGGCATTTGGATTAAATATCATACAGATGGTATAACACCATCCCTCAAAGGAAATTACGAAAACAACCGTCCTAAGGGGCAGTTTACACGCTATTGGGCCAACGGCCAGCCGAAAGAAAAAGGAAACTTCGAAAAAAATATCTACAAAGATTCCCTAATCCGTTATTATGAAAACGGGCAGCCTTCCTACCAGGGGAAATACAACGAAATTGGGAAAGAAAACGGGAAGATCCGTTATTACTACCCGAATGGTCAATTGGAATATGAATACGATTCCAACAATGGTGTAATTTCCGGAAAAGCCGTAAGATACTATGAAAACGGTGATATAAAAGAGATCTCTTATTATGATGGTTCTGGTAACCAGACAAAATCCGAAACAAAAGACCCTGTTCACCCGATGGTGAAAGTAAAAGATCCAGGACAATCCAAAGAAAAAGCTCCTTCCATAGGTGGGACTCCCAAAACACAAGGAGTGAAATGGGCACCCAACGGTTACAACAAAGTTTACAACAGTGACGGAGAAATCTGGCAGGACGGAGAATTTAAGAACGGTGCACTTTGGGATGGAAAAGTATATGTCTACGACAGCGACGGAATCCTGTTGAAAGTGAAAGTCTACAAAGGTGGTGTGTACCACTCCGATGGACAATTGTAAAAGCAACCAAAGCAAACTTTTATATAAAATGTGAATCCCTTCTGCTCCGGTGGAAGGGATTTTTTGTATCAATAAAGATTCCTTAATGTGTTGATTTGCATCTTCCTCCCCTTTCTTCCCCCTCCAAAGGGGGAAACCCACGATACATCTTTAAAGATTAATCACACTTCGAGAATTCAACTCTGGATGAGAATATTTCCTTTTGGAAACGATTTGAAATCTCCCCCTTTGGAGAGCTTGTCCCGACAGGAACTCGTCGGGAGGNNGGCTCCGAGAAACGGATGATGGAAATAAAATTACTGCTTACTTCACGCATGATGATGGAATACAATAAGCCGGTTAATCCGCTGTACACAATTTGGTATTCTGTAACAAACACGCCATTCTTGTATACGTATTTCGCCTGGAGATTCCCAAAAGTATCATACGTAAAGCGCGACTCGGACATGGGAATTGTATCCGTATTCTTATATACCGCAACTTTTTCGATCAATCCTTTATCCGAATAGCTGTATTTGGTGGTAATACGGTTCCGGGTGATGGTAAATACTTCCTCTTCGCGGGCCAGATATCCCAGGCTATCCTTGTACTTAGTTACTTCAAGATACTGGTTTCCATAGCTGTTGAATACCTTCTTTTTGAACTGTCCTTCATACAACTGGTATTCCATCGTTTCGGTATTCCAAAGTAAACTTCGTTCGATGGCCGGTTTCAGAATGCTGTTCATCGTATCAATGTCTCGGTAAACTTCTTCCTTTACAATTTGTCCCTCCGAGTTATAAGTATAATAGGTTGAAAGAAAACCGCGTCTCTGGCTTATTCTTTTTCTAACTATCCGGCCGTCAGGAGTATAATCGTAGAAGCGGACCGTGGTATCCGTAGTCTGATCCCCTTTTGCTGTTTGATAATGACGGACCAGGTTTCCAAGTGTGTCGAAGTTGAATACATACACATAATTGGATTCACGCATGATATCGCCCTGTTTCTTAAAGGTAAACTTACCGTGAATTTCCTTGATCTTACTTCCCTTTACAAAATGTGTATTGAAAAAAGGAATATCCGTAAAAGCTACACCTTTCGTATTTTCAATTAACTGGGCAGAAGATTGGGATACGCTAAAAAGGAGAACTAAAAAAAAGCTATACTTCGAAAACATAGCACAAAAATGGCGTGAATTTCGAAGCATAGCTACTATTTTAAGAAAAATTGGAATCTTAATAAAGGAAAGGAAGAATAAAACTGAATCCGAGCATACCTACCAATGCAATTGTCAAAACTGCAATTGTTAACGGCGACAATTTGATTTTCTCTTGTTCCTGTTCTGCCGGAGAAACGATTGTTACAAGCACTTTCAGGTAGTAGTAAATACTGATCCCTGAATTGATCAATGCAATGATTACTAACCAGGAAGCATTTTCCCAGGCAGAGGAGAATAAAATGTATTTCGCAAAGAATCCCGACGTTGGCGGAATTCCAGCAAGTGATAACAAAGCCACAATTCCTACAATTGCCAGGAACGGGTTTCTTTTGCCCAATCCTTTCAACCCTTCGATGCGGTCTTCCGAATCATTTACAGCAATTGCAACGGCGATAATTCCAACAATAGAGAAACCGTAAGAGAACATGTAGAACCACAAAGTACCGGCAACATCGCCCTGGGACACAAACAACAAAAGTGTGTAACCCACGTGGGTAATAGAAGAATAAGCTAATAAACGTTTAAATTTCACCTGGCGAAGTGCGGATAGATTCCCGACAAAAAGCGTGATAACAATCATGACTACCAAAGCACCTTTCCAGAAATCGTATAGTTCTCCTCGTCCGAAACAAAAAGCAAACATTTTAAGGAATGCGAAGAATGCAGCGATTTTCACAACAGATGCCATGAAACCGGTTACCGCAGGCGGCGCTCCGTCATATACATCCGGACTCCAGAAATGGAACGGTGCCGCNNTATCCATTTCCTGGATCTTCAGTTGGATTTCCTGCAACTTGAATGTTCCGGTTGCACCGTACACCCACGCCAATCCGAATAAGAAAACACCTGTAGCAAATGACCCTGTTAAGAAATACTTCAAAGATGCTTCTGAAGAGCGTACGTCCGCTTTATTACTTCCCGCCATTACGTAAATCGGAATGGAAAGGATCTCCAGGCCGAGGAAGAACATGAACATATCCGTGTAAGCCGTCATAATCATTGCTCCTGTAGCAGAGAACAACAATAAACCAATGTACTCACCCGTATGCACCGGGTTCTCTTTAAATCGCTCGTAACCGATACCGACAATCAATAAAGTCAGAACACAAATTGCCAGGCTAAACAGCAACGCCACCTGATCAAAAGCTAATCCTTCATATTTCAGGAAGTCAAAAAATGCCTTTCCTGTTTGAAGCTGTCCGATAATTACGATAATAGCAGCCANNCAAACCTGCCATAGCAGATCCAACAACTAACCAAGGTTTCTTTGCAAAAGCAGCAAATAAGGAAATCAATCCACTGGCAAAAACAATTAATAATGCATCCATATTATAAACCTGAAGGTGTTGAAACTGTTTCTAATACTATTTTTAAACTTGGATTCACGAAATCCGTGATCAATGCCGGATAAACTCCTAAGATCACGACCGCGATGATGATGACTGCCAAAACAAGCAATTCAGACCAATGCAGATCGGCAAACTGATCTCTTGTAACCGGACCATACATGCTCAACTGGTAAGCACGGAAGGTATAAACTGCTCCAAGGATCAGTGTAGTCCCGGCAACGATTCCAACGATCATGTCAAACTGAACCAATCCTTTCAACATCAGGAATTCCCCGATGAAACCACTTGTTAACGGAACGGAAACGGAAGCAAAAGCCAAAGCAGCAAACCAGAACGCGAATTTCGGTGCCTGCTTTGCAAATCCTCCCAAATCGTTCAGGTTTCTTGTTCCCGTTCTTCGCTCGAGAATTTCAACTGCAAGGAACAATCCTACTGCTACCAAACCGTGGTTCACGATCTGTACCATGCTTCCGGACAATGCATCAAAATCCCAAACCATAATTGCCGCAGCGATCAATCCAACGTGCGACATGGAAGCAAATGCAAATACACGCTTCATATCTTTTTGTTTGATTGCGATCACGGCACCGTAAACAACTCCGATCGTTGCCAGGATGATTACCGGCCACTGCAAACAAGCAACTGCTTCCGGGAATAATGGGATCATCCAGCGGATCATTCCATATAATGCCATTTTCAACATGATACCTGAAAGGAGCATTGTTCCTGCCATCGGTGATTTTGTATAAGTATCCGGCTGCCAGGTATGGAACGGGAAAACCGGGATTTTAATAGCGAAGGCTAAAAAGAATCCTAATGCCAGCCAGCAAGCTGTTTTAGACGTGAAGACGACCGCTTTCAAATCTTCGATATAGAAAGTAGGTGCATTTACTTTGATTCCGATCAATGCAGCAAGCATTGCCAGAGATCCTACGAACGTGTAAATGAAGAATTTCATCAATGCCGCTTTTCTTTCCGGGGCTCCGAACCACCAGGAAATTAAGAAAATCGGAATCAAGGTGATTTCCCAGAAAACGTAGAACCACAATCCGTCCATGGAAATAAACACGCCGATCAATCCCAGCTGCATGAAGAAAACCATGCTTGTAAACAAGCGGTTCTCAGCCAATTCATTTTTAAAGTTGGAAACCAATACCAACAGAACCAAAACTGCTGTCAATAACAACATGATCAAGGAAATTCCATCGTAACCGAAGCTCAAGGTGATTCCCGCAAGCCAGGGCTGATTTACAAACAGGTGCACTGTCCCATCGTTGTTGTACTGCATCATACATGCTATTACAACCCCTAAAACGGCAAGCGAACCGATAATTCCGTATGCCCGAACTCCTTGTTTCGGAATAATCAATACCGATAACGCAAAGAAAACTGGTAGTATAAATAAAAGTAGTGCCACGCTTTAGTTTTTATAATAGATAATGTAATAAACGATCAACCCGATGATTCCAAAAACCATCCACAAAATGTAGTTATCGGTTCTTCCGGTTTGGATCTTACGAACCAAATCTCCTGATTTTCCAATCACTTTCCCGATACTTACTACTCCGCGGTGCAGGAATGCTCCTTCGAAATAATGCGCTCCTTTTTCAGAAATCCAAAGAACCGGTTTCACGAATAAGAAATCGTAGATTTCGTCGAAGTATAATTTCATAGCTGAAGCTTTTTCCCAGCCTTTCAATTGGTCGTCTTCTTTCGGAATGCTGTTTTTAGTCACATAAACGGTGTAGGTAATTCCGGCAATAATAACCGCCATAGCACCTGCGATACACATTAAGATCAAAGTCATGGATGTATCCCCGTGTTCTGCCACTTTCATTCCGTCACCGGCTACATTGTGCGCAAAATAATGCGACAACCAATGTGTTCCTTTGTGTAAGAATACTCCCGGCAAATTCAATATTCCACCGAAAACAGAAAGAATAGCCAAAATGATCAAAGGCAGGGTCATAGACGCAGGTCCTTC
>DJFP01000314.1:6123-6673 GCA_002432565.1 Flavobacteriales bacterium UBA5869 | reverse complement strand
TGGCTGCCAACAAAAATATCGTTAGGCCATTTAATCGACACCTGCTTTCTCGTAAATGACTGAACCATTTCACGAACAGCCAATGCGATCGCCATATTGAGATAACACAGATGGTCAACTGACAAAAAATCAGTTTTCAAAAAATAAGTTCCTGTAAACTGTTTAGCGCCTACAGACTGCCAATTTCGCCCTCTCTGCCCTCTTCCCGCGGTTTGATGCTCTGCCAAAATTACAGTCCCATGCGTCAATTTCCCTTCAGAAAGCAGCTTGGCAGCATAATTGTTAGTAGAGTCTACCTCATGTAATTGGATTATTTGTTGACCAATCATGTTTTATTAACAAGTATTTGCATTTAACAATCTCACAAATCAAGCTAATAAATGCTTAGATTTGTACTTACAAATTTACGAATGTATAAAATAAAAAACGACATAGATTCTAAAGTACTTTGCGACGCTATCGTTGAAGGTATGCAAGAAAACAAAGCGAAAGACATCGTTGTATTAGACCTACGAAACATTTCAAATGCAGTTACCGACTTTTTTGTCAT
>DJFP01000314.1:379-6078 GCA_002432565.1 Flavobacteriales bacterium UBA5869 | reverse complement strand
TCCGAGTGGGTTTTACTGGATTATGTAAGTGTAGTTGCGCATATTTTCTACAAGGATGCACGACATTTTTATGAATTGGAAGACCTCTGGTCAGATGCAATCAGAACAGATATTCCAAATTTGAATTAACTCAATTATGGCTGAAAATAACAATTCAAACAAACCGAAAAAGAATCCTTACGCGATATATTGGATTTACGCTGTGATCGTAGTGGGAATTATCTTTGCTGCGTACTTCAACGGTTCTTCGGACACGCAACTGCGTAACATCAACACATTCTATTCGTTAGCAGATTCCAGCATGATCGCTGATGCACGCATTGTGAATTACAAACGTGTAGACTTTAAGCTCAATGAAGCCGGTGAAAAAGCAATCAAAGCGAATCCGAATCCTAAGGGGGAATTAAAGTATATTAAAAGCGCCCTGGAAAAGAAAGGCAATAATTTCACTCAGAAAAACAGTCCTGTTTTCTCCATTGATATTGTAGATGCAGGGAATTTTGAGACCAAATTGGACGAGATTAACGAGCGTCTTGTGGCTAAAGGAAAAGCAACTATTTCAGCTCCGCCTGTTGAAGAGCGTGACTATTTCAGTTCAATCATCGGGTTCCTTTTACCTATTCTGATCATTGTTTTGATCTGGGTTTTCGTGATGCGCCGTATGTCTGGCGGAGGCGGTGGTGCCGGCGGTCAGATATTTAACATCGGGAAGTCCCGTGCACAGGTTTACGAGAAAGGAAAATCCACAAATGTGACATTTAAGGATGTTGCAGGTTTGGAAGGAGCTAAGGAAGAAATCCAGGAAATCGTTGAGTTCTTAAGAAGTCCGCAGCGCTATACCGAACTGGGAGCTAAAATTCCGAAAGGAGCATTATTGGTAGGCCCTCCGGGAACCGGTAAAACCTTATTGGCAAAAGCAGTTGCAGGTGAAGCAAAAGTTCCTTTCTTCTCGCTTTCCGGATCCGATTTCGTAGAAATGTTCGTAGGTGTAGGAGCGTCTCGCGTTCGGGATTTGTTCCGCCAGGCAAAAGAGAAAGCTCCGGCTATCATTTTTATCGATGAGATTGACGCAATCGGTCGTGCAAGAGGCAAAAACAACGGTTTCAACTCCAATGACGAGCGTGAAAATACACTGAACCAGTTATTGACTGAAATGGATGGTTTCGGAACGAACTCCGGAGTAATCATTTTAGCAGCAACGAACCGTGCAGATGTACTGGATGCAGCCCTGATGCGTGCAGGTCGTTTTGACCGCCAGATCTATGTGGATATGCCGGACTTGAACGAGCGTAAGGAAATTTTCCAGGTTCATTTAAAACCATTGAAACTGGATAAAAATATGGATATCGACTTCCTGAGCAAACAAACACCGGGATTCTCCGGAGCTGATATCGCAAACTTGTGTAACGAAGCTGCTTTGATCGCTGCGCGTAAAAACAAAAAGTTTGTTGAAAAACAAGATTTTTTAGATGCAGTTGACCGTATTATCGGTGGATTGGAGAAGAAAAACAAGATCATTACCAAGGAAGAAAAACGCGCGATTGCTTTCCACGAAGCCGGTCACGCAACTACTTCCTGGTTATTGGAACATGCGCATCCATTGGTAAAAGTAACGATCGTACCACGCGGGCGTTCTTTGGGAGCTGCATGGTACCTGCCGGAAGAACGACAAATCACCACTACGGAACAAATCCTGGATGATATGTGTTCTGCTTTGGGAGGTCGTGCTGCCGAGCAGTTGATCTTCGGAAAAATCTCTACCGGAGCTTTGAGTGATTTGGAGAAAGTAACCAAGCAGGCATATGCGATGGTTTCCATCTACGGATTGAACGAACGTGTCGGAAATATTTCCTTCTACGATTCACAGGGACGTGATGCATTTACAAAACCGTATTCGGATGAAACAGCACGTATCATAGACGAAGAGGTAAGCAAGCTTATTGAAGAGCAATACCAGAGAGCTTTGCGCATTCTTTCCGAGAACAAGGACAAATTGAGTGCTTTGGCAGACAAGCTTCTGGACAAAGAAGTTATTTTCAAAGAAGATTTGGAAGAAATTTTCGGAAAGCGTTTGTGGAATTCAGAAGAAGAAGTGAACGTTGCTGTGAATAATCCTCCGCGCGAAGATGCTGAGGCTGCAGACTTCAATCCGGAAAACACCATGAATGAAAATTCGGCTGCTGATTCGGAATCGAATATCATTAATCCTACNNATAGAACCGTTGGATAACACCAATAAGTCAGAAGAGTAATAAACTTCAAAATCCCCCTGATATTTATTATCGGGGGGATCTTTTTTATATGAAAGATGTATTGATACGCTCCGTTTTCGGGGCTTTATTTTTGATGGTTGTTTTCACTCCTTTCGTTTATGACGTGAGAAACAATGCAAATTTGCTGAATATCGTTTTCTACGTGTTTACCATGCTCGGCACACATGAATTGGGTGAAATGAGCAAGAAAAGCCCTTTCAAACACACGATGAAACTACCGGCTCTTCTTCTGGTAACTGCTTTGTTCATGCCGCTTTTAATCCAAACAGCAAAAGACTTTTTCCCTTTGCTGTTCAACCCGGTTTGGGATTACTTCGTTGAAACTCCCGCTCTTTTGGTTCTTTGGGGAATCCTGATCGCAACCATCGTAGTACTGTCATATTGGATCTTCAAAAAGGAAAAAATCGATTTCGTTTTCAAAAGTCCTTTTGTTTTCAACTTCTTCTACCCGGTCCTGCCGATGTGGACGCTTGCAATTGCTTACACACTTACAAACCATTTGGACAAGCAAATGCTGCTGATTGTACTTCTGCCGATTTATTTGAATGATACTTTGGCTTATGTTTTCGGTCGTTTGTTTGGAAAAACTCCGCTTATCCCAAGTGTTTCTCCCAAGAAAACCCGTGAAGGATTTGTAGGCGGAATGATCGGCGCGGCGATAGTGATGCTTGCTATCCTTTATTTTGTAGGATCATTCAACACACAAAATGCCCTTGCAATTGCCGGAGTATCTGTTTTAGCCAGTATTTTGGCTACGCTCGGCGATCTTTTTGAAAGCAAATTAAAACGCTCTATAAACATCAAAGATTCCGGAAATATTCTGCCGGGACATGGTGGAATTCTCGACCGAATTGACGCGATGCTATTCGTAGCTCCCGTTTTATACGTACTTTTGGCACTCATTAGCTAACATCAAAACATGACACTTCACAGGGAAGGAACAACTACAATTATTATTGCAGTCATCATTTTAGGATTGATCCAATGGGGAAATTACTGGCTGTACACGAAAACAGAATGGCTTTGGTTATTCCTGTTATTATCGGCCGGAGCATTGGTAATGCTTTATTTGGTCGTTCAATTTTTCAGAATCCCGAAACGTACTTTCACATTTACGGATTCGGATATCTTATGTCCTGCAGACGGTAAAGTTGTAGTTATTGAAGAAGTAGAAGAAACGGAATATTTCAAAGACCGCCGTATACAGGTTTCTATTTTCATGTCGCCGCTAAACGTACACGCAAACTATTTCCCTATCAGCGGAATTGTGAAATACGTGAAATACCACAAAGGATTGTTCCTGGTTGCCTGGCATCCGAAAAGCTCTACCGATAACGAAAGAAGCACGGTGGTTGTTCAGCATTCCTCTGGTCAGGAAGTATTATTCCGCCAGATTGCCGGAGCGGTTGCAAGACGTATTTGCTATTATGCGAAGGAAGGTCAAACAGCAGAAACAGGCCAGGAATTCGGTTTCATTAAATTCGGTTCCCGTGTAGATGTATTTTTACCACTTGGCACGAAATTAGATGTTAAAATTGACCAGGATGTTAAAGCTAAGTTAACGAAGCTTGGCTCATTCTAATATTAATTGTATTTTTAAGCAAATTAAATTCTTGAATCATGAAAAAAGCATTTGTTGCATTGACTTTATTGATGTTCGTAGGTTCCGTAAGCGCTACAGTTTACGCTTCTTCTAACAACACAACTGTTTCTATCGTTAAGCACGACGAGAAAAAAGGTAAAAAGAAGAAAAGCAAAAAAGGTTCTTGCTCTAGCGAGAAATCCGGAGGAACTTGCTGCCAAAAGAAAGCTGCGTAATATACACAACGAAATAAAAAACCCCGACATTTATCGTCGGGGTTTTTTGTATCCTCTATTTTCTGTTTAATCCGCTTTTATCCAGGTTTGAGTTCTGTAGAACGGTCCCACGTATCCTCTAACATGTAACTTGGTAAAATCATCGCGGTCGATCCAGATCGCACAAGTATACACCTTTCCGTTTTCCGGATCTACAATCGTTCCGTCTTCCCATTCTCCTCCATCCCATTTCAATCCACGAACGATTTGCAAACCTACCAAAGGTTGATCTTTACGATCGTCCGTACATTTCTTGCACTTCGGATTGTCTTCCCTTCCTTCTCTCGGGTACAGGTAAGTGATTTTTCCATAAAGCCTGTCGTCCTTCTTGTAAAGTTCCACTTTAGACTTCTTCTTGCCTGTTTTGTCGTCAATTGTAACCCACGTACCTATGCAGGATTGCGCCTTGGCAACTACAAAAAACAACAGAAATAACGATGTGGTTATCCATTTCATAGTTTCGAATTTTAACCCAATATACAACTTTTTTATATGAATGCATAGGAATAAATGTGTAAGACTGTAATTCTACTGTGATTTTAATCCCATAGTTTCTGCCAACAAGTCCTAAACGTGAATGGAGTCTAAAGAATTGGAATCTTCGCTGGTTTTTAATAACTTTGTTTTTCAAAGTACTTTAACATGGAGAATAAATTAACCCCGAAACTGAAATTGAGCAGAGCACTTTCTCTTCTCCTGATTCTTTTAGGAACTTCTTTGATGGCATTTATGATTACCATGGAGGGTGAACTTGGTGCCTTGCCTTTGTTTTTAATTCTTACAGGAATTGTCTGGTTTTTCATCAACCAATATCGTATCAGGAAGCACCGACGCTAACTACGCCCACAAAATTCCGGATCATCTGAAGTCCGTTTGGAGTGAGAATACTTTCCGGATGAAACTGAACGGCATAGATATTTTTTTCAGGAATTTCCATCGACATCAGGACCTCACTTTCGGAAAAAGCAGTTGGAGTAAACGGAGAATCTTCTTCCAGGCGAACCGCCCAGGAATGGTACAGTCCCACTTCAAACCGGTCCGGAATTCCTACGTAAAAAAGAGAATCCTTTTTTGTTAATTGAATTTCCTCGGCTAATCCGTGTTTCACGATTTCCTGGTTGTAAACAGTATCTCCGGCATGAATAGCCAGGGCCTGCATCCCCAAACACACTCCCAATACAGGAATGTTTTGAGCAAATGATCGGGCAACTACCTCCATGAGGTTTCCTGCCTGCGGTGGAAGTCCGGGTCCGGGTGAAAGAACAACCGCATGGTAATCTCCAAGCGAAGAGCAGTCGACTTCCAGGTTCGTAACTACATCCACATTTACCCCGCATTGCTCCAGGTAATGAACAATGTTATAGGTAAAGGAATCGAAGTTATCTACTAATAAAAACCGCATGTGCCCCAAATTTACTAAACTTGCAAAAAAGAATCGATGAAAAAGGCAATTCAAATTCCGGGAGCTCCGGCTCCGATCGGGCCATACAGCCAGGCAATTATTAGCGGTGACACCGTTTATGTAAGTGGTCAGATTCCTTTAAACCCGTTTACCGGAGAATTAGAGGT
>DJFP01000314.1:0-344 GCA_002432565.1 Flavobacteriales bacterium UBA5869 | reverse complement strand
CAATTTTCCGAGATGAATGCCGTTTATGGTTCATACTTTCAGGATGTACCTCCGGCGAGAGAAACTGTTCAGGTTTCCAAACTGCCGATGAACGTTCCGATTGAGATTTCTTGTATTGCCGTAAAATAAACATTATACACTCGCGTAATTGTGACCCATTCTGCTCCGAAAATTGCTGTTATCATAGTCAACTACAACGTTGTCTTTTTCCTGGAGCAATGCCTGAATTCCGTTTCAGAAGCCATGAAACAGGAACCGGCAGAAGTGTGGGTGGTAGACAATAATTCCGTTGATGGATCCGTGGAAATGGTCCGCGAGAAGTTTCCATGGGTAAAAGTCATTGC
>DJFP01000007.1 GCA_002432565.1 Flavobacteriales bacterium UBA5869 | reverse complement strand
AATCTATGAAAAGAGTCTGCTGCTTTACAAAGAGGGCCGCTTAACTTACCCTGAAATAGAAGCGGTTTTTATGGAGTGGCAGCAAAAATTAATAACATACGAAACACTGCAGTTTGACCTTCAACTACTGGAACTATTTGAGCCGGACTTCCGCTAAAGTGGATTTCGCTCCTGTTAATGCATAAAACAATAAACCCTTTAAAAATGAATAACACTAATTTACTGAATATTGCCTTCGAGGACTTGTTTAAACTGACCCTGGGGCTTATTGTCGATGATCTGAAAGTACAGAAGCATTTGTACCATTTAAGCCTGGGCGGGCTTCACACCACTTTGCAGCTGGATCTTTATCGTGGCATCTTTATACTAGCCGGTTTTAAGGAGTCCGATATAACCGAAAAGTTGGAAGACTGGTATTTTGAGCAGACTCAGCGGGTGAATGGCATAGAAATAACAGCCGATGAAAAAGCGCTTCACGACCTGTCTGCTGAAATCCTGGAAGGGCTTTTGAAGATGCGAAATGAATTTTATGTAAAAAGAGTTGGGAGCTGATATCCTTGTGGATGAATATTGATTTGTAATCGATTACGTTTTTTGTTATCTTTGGTTTATGGGTACAACAGAATTAAAATCAAGCATTACACAGTTAATTAAAGGGACAACTGATAATTCCTTATTAGAACTGGTTTATGAGTTGTTATCCAAAGCAAACACTAATGGCGATGATTGGTATGATTCCCTTTCACCTAGAGCAAAAGCATCTATTCAGAAAGGTATAGAGGATGCTGATAATGGTCGTTTTGTTCCTCATTCAGAAGTTAAAGCGAAAATTGACAAGTTGTTGGGTAGGAAATGAGTAAAACTTATCCGATTTATTGGACAAGAGAAGCGGATGTTTCTTATTTGGAAACCATGATTTTTATCTTGAAAAATGGACAATAAAAGAGGCGGAAAATTTTGAACTTTTGACAGAAGAACTACTATATAATTTATCTTCCAATCTTAAACTGTGCCCCGAGATCGGAAAATTGAAGTTCGCAGGTGCACAATTTCTTATCAAACTTCCTTAATATATCGAATTACAGGAAAGTCTATTGAGCTTATTTCTTTTGTGGATAATCGAAGTAATCATCATTATTGATTAGCTTTCGGATCTCGCTGCGGAAATTTTGGAAGGGCTTTTGAAGATGCGGAATGAATTTTACAGCAGGAAAATTCATTTCTAACCGGATGTATGAAAACAGTAGGGGCGCGATTAANNCGCCCCTACTGTTTTATAATAAAAAAATAGATGTTACCACTCAAACACTTTCTTCGCGTTCGGGTCTTTTACCTTTTTGGTGCGGGTTTTTGTGGATTCCGGGAAATGGAATGCCGCCCCGAAGCGGATATTGAAAGCATTCAACCATTCTCTATGCGGTTCCTGCTTGGAGTAGATGTTGGTCAATCCCAAAGAATAAGCCGGGATAATGTAAGCGGAAACATACTTGGAGAAACGGTACTGAACACCTGCAGAAAACAATAAATTAATTCCTGCGCTGTTCAACCCTTCAATAGTCTTTGACTCGTCCGGGCTAACGTCTGAACCCAATGAATCAATGATCGAGTATTTTGTTCTCATACGCATTGGGATATAAGGCTGGAATCCTGCGCCTGCCAGAACCTGTACGCGTTTTCCGTACGTGAAATACAGGATAACCGGAAGAGCGAGCATATTGTACGTGCGGTCGTAAGAATAAGCACTGTCATTATTTGCCGCCGTAGACTCAAACTCATAGGATTCGCCGTAACGGTCTATGGATAATCCGGCTTCAAAACTTAAGAACTTATTGATTCGGTTTCTTACACCTGCCTGGTAAGTCCAGCGGTTTACCATTTTTTCATCTGCCCGGATACCAAGTGGCCTACCGAATAAATCGCCGTTTTCTTCTAGTTTGTGAGAACCGATGCTGTACCCCGCTCCGATAAACACCGTGAAATCCATCATTCCAGTTTCCGGATTATACTTCGTTGAAGGGTCTTTTGCTTCTTTACCTGCCTCGGAAGTAGTTTTCTTTTTAGTGTCTTCTACCTTTCCGGTAGAAATTTGTGCCTGATTCACAAAAGGACTAAAAATTAATAACGTTAGGACTGCTAATTGTTTCATGAAAAGCTTATTTTTGGTAGAATTGTAAAGATACAATCTTTGGTTAATACTTAAAAATACCTATCAATGGCTAGAAAAGAAAAATTGCCTAAAAAGAAAAAAAGTTTCATTCGCAGACTTTTTAAATGGACAGGACTTACCCTGTTATTCTTGTTAATAGCAATCATCCTTATTCCTATAATTTTCAAGGATGAAATTAAGGAAATGGTATTGAAAGAGGTGAGTAAATCATTGAAGGCTGATGTAACCATCAAAGACTTTGACCTGACTTTTCTATCCACATTCCCAAATGTCACTATCCAATTATATGACACGAAGGTAACAGGTAGAACGGAATTTAAGGGCGTAGAGTTGGCAAGTGTCAAAAATATTGAGGCACATGTAGGTTTATGGGATGTAATCGGTGGAGATGAGATCGAAATTGATGAGGTACATATCTC
>DJFP01000258.1 GCA_002432565.1 Flavobacteriales bacterium UBA5869 | reverse complement strand
TACCCGAATCCTTTCAACGATCAGGTTCGTATTCAGGGAACGACACCAATTACAGCTTATGAGTTCATTGATGCAGCCGGAAAAATTATTTTGAAACACGCAGCAAATTCAAAAGAATTGATGGTTTCAACTGCAGAGCTGTCACCAGGTCTTTATTACCTGAATATTCATTCTGAAAGTGGAAGCAGCGTTCAAAAAATTGTAAAACACTAAAAATTAATTTTTTGTTTTTCAGTCCGCCCCGACNNAAAACACATCCATTTTTTTAAAAACTTGCTGAAAGACCGTGTCCAAACGGGAACAGGCATTGATCCAAAATATGCCTCGGACCACACGGAAGATTTTGTGTTCTACCCTGCTGTTGTTGTAAAACCCGAAACCACCGAAGAAGTTTCTGCGATTATGAAGTACTGTTATGAGAATGAGCTGATTGTAACACCTTCAGGAGCACGGACAGGTTTAAGCGGCGGTGCGCTGGCAAATTATGGCGGAGTTCTTTTGAGCATGGAACGCATGAACAAAATCGTTCAAATCGATGAGAAAAACCACCAGGTGATCACCGAACCGGGAATTGTAACCGAAGAGCTTCAAAATGCGGTAAAGGCTGTCGGGTTGTTTTATCCTCCCGATCCCGCTTCCAAAGGTTCTTGTTTTATTGGTGGCAACATTGCTGAGAATTCCGGTGGCCCCAAAGCGGTCAAATACGGGGTCACTAAAGATTGGGTACTGAACCTGGAAGTTGTTCTCCCGAACGGTGATATTCTTTGGACCGGAGCAAATGTCATTAAGAATGCAACCGGTTATAACCTGACCCAGCTGATCATCGGAAGTGAAGGAACGCTGGCAGTTGTGACGAAGATCGTCCTCCGCTTAATCCCTCATCCCACGCATAATTTGCTTTTACTGGTCCCTTTCAGAAGCGGTATCGAGGCATGTGAAGCAGTCGGTAAGATTTTCATGGCTGGAATCATTCCAAGCGGATTGGAATACATGGACCGGGATGCCATCTTATTTACAAGTCCGTATGTTGATGATGCCCCAAATTTGCTCAAGGACGACCACGATGCACATTTACTGATCGAATTAGACGGATTCAACCTGGAAGTTTTAATGCAGGAATGTGAAAAGATCATGGAGCTTGTAGAGCAGTTCGACATTGATGAAGTCCTTTTTGCGGAAACAGAGGCTCAAAAAGAAAGTCTCTGGCGCTTGAGAAGAAAGATCGGAGAGTGTGTAAAAACGCATTCCATCTATAAAGAGGAAGATACGGTGGTCCCAAGAAATGAATTACCGAAGCTGCTTAAGAAAGTCAAAGAACTGGAACAGAAATACGGTTTCAAATCGGTTTGTTATGGGCATGCCGGAGACGGAAATCTGCATGTAAACATTATAAAAGATGACCTGGATGATGACACCTGGAACAATCAGCTTCCTCATGCTATACGCGAACTATTCGCAGAAGTAGTCCGTTTGGGCGGTACCATTTCCGGAGAACACGGGATCGGTTTGGTGCAGACTCCGTATATGGATTTGGCTTTTAGTGAAATCGGGCTTGACCTGATGCGCTCGATCAAACAAGTCTTTGATCCGAAGAATTTATTGAACCCCGGAAAAGTAATACCAGCAAAGAGATGAATCGTGTAGACCGTTTATTTGGCATCGTTACCCTGCTTCAATCCCGTAAGTTTGTCAGCGCCGAACGCATTTCTGAGAAATTCGAGATTAGTGTGCGTACCGTTTACAGAGATATCAAAGCGATTGGTGAAGCTGGAATTCCGGTTAGCTTCGAGCCGAACAAAGGTTATTTCATCATACCGGGTTACTTTACTCCACCGGTTTCATTTACGCTGGAAGAAGCTAATGCATTATTATTGTCCCAATCTTTGATTGGAGGCTTCGGAGACCGATCGATACAGGCAACATTCGACAATGCAATTACAAAGATCCGCTCAGTTCTAAAGCAAGTTGATAAAGAAAAAATAGCTATACTGGATGAAAGTATTAAACTGCAGCTTCCGGAGAGGCTTACTTTCGAATTTGAATACCTGGCACAAATCCAGCATGCAATAACCGAACAAACCCAAATTAAAATCACTTATCAGAGTTTAAAAGATGAACGGCTGGAAAGGACTATTGAACCGATCGGCTTGGTTTTCTATGCTTTTTCATGGCATTTGATAGGCTATTGTCAATTGCGTAAGGATTACCGGGATTTCAAAGTTGAACGCATAAAAGCACTCCGCAAAACCACATCTCCTTTTGAAGTAAGTGATCATATTCCACTCAGCGCTTATAAACTTCCGGTGAACTATTAGTCCAAAGGTTCAAAAAAGTTCAAAGAGTTTAAGCGTTCAATTTGAACATTTGAATCTGCTCCGCCGCGGCGGACAGAAACATTTGAACATTATTTAATCTTTTGCATTTTTATTTTGAATTGAAAAACAGACTGCCATAGGGTTGTCAGTGGCCTGCCTTTTCTTTGTATAAAAATTAGAAATCATGACAAGAAAAAAGCAATTACAAGCGCAATTAGCTGCTGAAGCAGAAACTACCCGAAAATTCATTGAGGCATTCCCTTTTGACAAAAAAGATTACCAGGTACATGAAAAAAGCATGAAATTGAATGACATCTTTATGCACGTACTGGACCTTGCTTCATGGGTTGAAATGGCAGTAACAACCTATGAATTGGATTTTGAAAAAGTTCCTTACGAACCAAAACAATTGAATTCAGTTGAAGAAGCAATGACTTACTTCAATGAGTGTGTTGCAAAAGGGATGAATGCTCTGGAGAATGCCAATGATTCAGTATTTGATGAAAGATGGGTGCTTAGAAGCGGAGATCAGATTTACTCGAATAGTACAAAAGAAGAAATCATACGAGTTGCTCACAATCAAACGGTACATCACCGGGCGCAACTAGGAGTTAATTACAGGATGTTGGACATTCCTGTACCGCAAAGTTACGGTCCGACAGCTGACTACCCTGAATTCCAGTCATAACTCTCAAGATGTTGGATTAACCAATGCTATTGAACCACTAGAGGCGCGATTAATCGCGCCTCTAGTGGTTTTTATTATTTCTTAGCCGGAACTTACCTCAACATATTGACATGACCTTCTGCCTCGCGGGATTTTTTGTCACCGCCGCCCTTAGCAACAATTGTCCAGGTATAGACCCCTTCTTTTACAGGCACTTCATGGTAGGTTCCGTCCCATCCGAATTCTACGTCATGTGATTCGAACATAACTTCTCCCCATCTGTTGTAAACTTTGAAAGTATAATCATCCAGAACCATTCCCGGAGGAATAACCGGTTTGAAGATATTGTTGAACTCATCTCCGTCCGGAGTAAATGTATTCGGTACGAAAATCAGGAATTCTTCAATAAATACGATTGGTTTACAAATCTCATTTCTACATCCTTCCGGTGAAGTAACCATCAAACAAACTTGCTGACTTCCGGCTTCAATATCTCCGTAATTAACGGTTGGGTCCTCCAGTGTTGAAGTTCCATAAGCTCCGAAATCCCATTCATAAGTGGCTGCATTCTCTGAGTTATCATAAAAATGAACCGTTGAATTGATGGTTGTCGGTTGAACCGGTGACCAGGTGAAATCCGCAATAGGATCCGGTACCACACATACGATATTCTGCATAGTTGTATCCGTTACACAGCCTTCAGCAGTAGTGATCTGCACACTGACGTCATAACATCCGACAGGAATATATTGATGTGACACGGTTGTACCACTTCCCGTTGAGCCATCACCGAAAGTCCACTGAGCACTTGTTACCAAAGCAGCTGTTGCGTTAGGGAAGCTAAATTCAGTTGTAAGTGGTGAACATCCGGATGCAGGGTCTACCAGGAATTCAGGACTAGGCAATGCATACACCTGAACTGTTACCGGCAAGGTATCGTATCTGTAACACTCATCATGTGCAACCATCAATACCGTTTCTGATCCATTCGGAGTATAGGTATAAGATGTACCGGTTGACAAAGTATCATGTGTTATTTCTGTCAACCATTCGTAGGTATAACCAGGCAAACCATCTACTCCGGAACCAGTCATTGTAACCGGTTGTCCCGGACAAGCTGATACTGGAGTCGTTACAGAAGCAACAAACGGCGGTCTTACAGTCACATCAGCACTTTGAGCATTCGATACACACCCGTTCTGATCATAAACGGTACAAGTAAATGTTTCCGGAGCAGTTAAATTCACATTCAGGTATTGAGTTGTATCACCTGTATTCCATACAAAGTAGTAAGGTGCTGTTCCACCTGTTGCACTTCCTGATAACGTACCGTAACCATCGTAACAGATCAGTAATCCGTCTTCCGGGATAGCTCCCTGAACCAATGGCTGAGGCTGTCCAACTGTAATTGTACCTGATTGCGTACATCCGGCCGCATCCTGGATCTGGATAGTATAAGTATTTGCACAAAGCCCATTAAATGTATTTGACGGTTGGAAAGTCGCTCCGTTGTCAACACTATATCCCGTTGCAAGATTTGAATTAATCGTAATTGTACCATTGCAGTCTCCATCACACAATGCATCGGTTGCACTTGTACTGGTAATTACCAATAATGGTGGCTCCGTAATATTAAAACTCTGAACAGCCGTACACGAATTATCATCTGTAACTGTTAAACTGTAAGAAGCTGCACATAACCCATTCGTTGTGTTCGAACCGGTTGCCCCATTCGACCAGGAATAGCTGTATGGTGCTGTACCTCCTGCAATTGTAGCGGTTGCATCCCCATCACATACCCCAAAACAGCTCGCATCATTCGTTGCAATATTTTGAACAACTAATTGAGCCGGTTCGGTTACTATGATGTTAGTATTCACCAAACAGCCATTTGCATCCTGAACAACCGTATTGTAAGTACCCGCGCTCAGGAACTGGACATTTGTCTGGGTAGAGAATGAAGCCCCGTTATCTGTACTGTAGCTGTAAGGTGCTGTTCCGCCGGAT
>DJFP01000114.1:21002-29490 GCA_002432565.1 Flavobacteriales bacterium UBA5869 | reverse complement strand
TCCATTTTAACACCAAATGTTCTACCTCCCGTAAATTCCACACTTTGTTTCAAACCTCTTGTTGCAAAAGCAGCGATTCCAAGGATTGTAACCGTGATTGAGAAGATGTAGAAGTACTTTCTCTTACCGATCCAGTCGAAATGGAAATTAGAGAACATATTGTGTGTATACTTTGTACTGAAAGAAACTTTTTTCCCTTTTTCCAAAGAAGATGTAATGATCAATTTAGAAATAATGATAGCAGAGAATACGGAAGTGAAGATACCCACGATCAATGTAGTTGCAAAAGATTCAATCTCACCTGTTCCGAAAATCTTCAAGATCATCGCTACCAATAAGTGAGTTACGTTCGCATCGATAATAGAAGGCAAAGCTTTCACGAAACCGATATTGACAGCTTCTTCAGAAGATTTTCCTAAGGCGTTTTCTTCCTTAATACGCTCGAAGATAAGGATGTTCGCATCGACCGCCGTACCAATTGTTAATACGATACCTGCGATACCTGCCAATGTCAATACTGCTCCGAATGAAGCCAAACATCCGAAGATCAATACAACGTTTACGGCCAAAGCGATGTTTGCTACCAAACCTCCTTTTCCATAGTAGAAATACATGTAAACGAATACCGCTAAGAATGCAAAAGCAAAAGAGATTAATCCCGCTTCAGAGTTTTCCTTACCGATTGTAGGTCCGACTTTGGTTTGCTGTTTGATCACACAAGGTGCAGGAAGTGATCCTCCGTTCAATAATCCGGAAAGATCATCAGCCTCAGCAATACTGAAGTTACCTGAAATCTCTGTGCTTCCTCCTTTAATCGCTTCGTTTACTACAGGCGCAGAATAAACCACGTTATCCATAGTAATCGCAACTGAACGTCCAACGTTTCTCTCAGTCATCTGAGCCCATTTCTGAGTTCCGTCGATTGACATTGTTACGCTTACAGTTGTCTGAAGGTTTTGCTGATTGAATGAGCGAACCGCAGATTTTACATCTTCACCTCCAACCATTGCTTTTCCTCCTTCCGGAATTCTTACAGCATATAATACGTATCCTTTTTTACCTTCCCCGATATCTTCCAGGTTAGCAGACCACATGAATTTAAGATCTTGCGGGAACAAGCTGATTACGTCAGAACGCTTCAAAATTTCGTCTACTTCGTCTCTGTCTTCTGCATTAGCAGTACCAAGCCCCATTCCAGGTCTCACTTTCAAATAGTCGAACAATGGCTTCTTAGCACCAGTCGCCGGTTTTCCAGAAAGAGATAGTGATTTAGCCGGCTTTGCAGCTGTTTTAGCTGTATCGATCCCTGTTGTATCAGAACCAGTTGCAGCAGTATCAACTTCTGCCTTTCTGATTTCAGGATTTCTTGAAATAACATTCGCATTGGATAGTCCGACCTGGATACCAGCATCAGCCAACACATATGTTTCATAGAACTCCAAATTTGCCGTTGATTGTAATTTTTTAGCAACCGTTGCCTCATCCTGAACTCCAGGAAGCTCAATGTATAAGCGGTTTTTACGGGATTCTTTCTGAATATTGGGCTGTGCAACACCGAATTGGTTGATACGCTTACTCATGATCTGCTCTACCCCGTCCATTGAACTTGCAATCTTATCATGGAAATAAGAAGCAACTTCCGAATTGGAAGAGTTATAAGACAATTCTTTTACCTCACTGATATTCAGCTGGCGAACCAATTTCTCAGATCCGTTCTTCTTTTCATAAGCATCAATGAACAAATCGATGAAATCTCCACCTTTCGTTGTATGAATCAGATAAGCCTCATCGAATGGTGCCTGGAATTTCAAATCTCTTGCGTTACGTGCATATGATTTAACGAATGCAGGAACGTCGATTTCCATCGTAACACTCATACCACCCACAAGGTCCAAACCAAACGCTAATGAACGCGCTTTTACATCCTTGAATTTAGATCCGATAACCGGATAAACAGCTTTTTCTGCTTTTTCAGACAGCACCTGGTTAATCATTGCTGCCTTAGCAAGTTCAAACGCCTCGGGCTTATTGAAATCAATGATAGTTCCATTAGATAAAGCAACTTTGTTGCTGTCAGTAGCAGCTGCCTTTACTTTTAAATCTTCAACTAGTCCCAGTGCCTCACGTTCAGCATCGTTTTCAACGCCGATTGCCACCCAAGTAAATGATAATTGATATACACATACTCCAGTAAGCAAAATCGTTAAAAACCAGAAAAATCCTTTATTACGCATTTTGATTGATTGTATTTTTTAAGCCCGCAAATATATCATTTACGACTATCAATGTCAACTTATGTGTAAAACCTTTTTAAAAAAAAGAAGATAAGGCCTTTTAAACCTTTTGATTTCAGGCTTTTAACATGAGTAAATTAGAACGAACAAAGCACTTTTCACCAGGTATAACTGTTTTATCCCGATACCGTTAGTGCAATATCCGGAAACACGCCCGCTACTTTTTGAAAAACAGCCCTGGAAACGCGGCTTCCGGCTTTTGTTTCAGCAAGGTTACTTTAATGAATGATTTTAGGAATCCGATACCATATCCATAAAACTGGATAATGCAAGCTATCAGTGAAAGAAAACCTATTTTCAGACTTGAATTGCTTATTGCGCCGAATACGAAGATCAATAAAAAATAAAATGCATACAGGAACAAAAAAACAGGAGTCAGAAAAAACGCTAAGATCGCTGACACTACAAATCCAATCAGGAACAAGGTAGGGAACCAAAAAGTAGGTTTCTTGTATTTCGGGTACCAGGAATCAAGTATCGGTCTTGCTTTGCCGAATTTGTTTACCTGTTTGTAGAATTTTGACCAGTCGATCCTTCTTTTGTGGTACACGTATGAATCCCGGAACAGTTTGCTATCAAACCCCAGTTCCCACAAACGGATGGATAAATCAGGATCTTCTCCCGGATGGATATTTCCAAACCCTCCTGTAGCTTCGAATCCCTTTTTGGAAAGCCCCATATTAAAGCTTCTTGGCTGGAATCTGCCGATTTTCTCAGAGCCCCCGCGGACTCCACCGGTTGTGAGGAATGAGGTCATCGTAAAATTGATAGCCTTCTGAACATCGGAAAAGGAATCCAATGCATTATCAGGACCGCCGAAACAGTCCACATATTCCCGTTCCAGGTTTTCGGCAACAGATTGCAGGTAAGTATCGGGAAGAATACAATCGGAGTCCAAAATGAGGAAATAATCTCCCTTTGCCTGACGCATTCCGAAATTCCGGGAATCACCCGGACCTGAATTGGGTTTGAAATAATAAGAAATCGTTAATTGATCTTTGAAGGAATCGATGATATGTCCACAAGGTATCGAGGAACCGTCTTCCACTACAACAACTTCAAATTCTTTACTGTAAGTCTGCCCTGACAAGCTCTCGAGCAATTCTTCTATTTCATCAGGTCTGTTGTAGACAGGAATAATAAACGAAAAATACATGGATTCCTTTTCGGCAAAGATAGCAAGAAAAGTAAATGGACTAATCCCCGTAACTCACCAATTCCATCGTCAGCAATCTTCCCTTTTTGAGATTATTCGGATTACCGTTATTGATGGTGAAATCCCTGAAATACTTATGCACCAAACCGACTCCGCGTGCATATACTTCATATTTGCGACGGGAATCAATATACGACGAGAAATCTTCCTGTTCAACCGTAACCGTAGAAGAGTAACTGTTCCCGTTAAGCGTATAGGACTGGTGGATATTCGAATAATAACACTCTAAAGGTTCCAGGGTATTGTACGCATTCATATCCCATTCATCGTCTTCGCTCGGTGCAAATACCAGCTTGATGACCCGGTTGTTTTCTTCAACCAATTCTGCTTTACCGTCAGCATAAATGGCAGTCCATATATCATGGATCATCCAGGGGCCATTGGCACTTGATCCGTAATAACGTTCAAACTGTTTGGCTGTTCTGCCGGAATTGTCCGTAATTGTATCACCGATAACTGTCTTGATGAAATAATCGAAAGTATCTCTGACGTTTACCTGCTGGTCAACGATCACTTCCCGAACCGAATAAATGGTATAATGTCCTTCATTCAGCGGAAAGTAGTTGTAATACATATCAAAATTCGTGTCTTTCTTACAAGAACTGATCAATAGGAATGGGGGTAGTAGTAACACAGCTATAGCTATGACTTTTAAATTCTTACGCATGAGGCGCAAGATACTTAAAAAAGTAGTTTCAAGTCAAGCAAATGTTCAAAATACGTATTTAATTGAGAATTTAACCGTTCGGATTGATTCCTTTTGCTTTACATTGCTTCAAATAAGAGTCAAGCTCCTTGCCCTCAATTCGTTTCCCGAAACGATAATATTGTTTTCCGGTTTCCTTTCCGGTTTGATCGTGAGCAGACTGCCAGCCATGCTGAACTCCTCCTTTATAACGCTCTGTGATCATCACCTTTCCGTTCGGATGGTTGATTATTGCAACTCCTTCTTTCTTTCCGTTGACATAAGTGACTTTGCTTTTGATCACATTCGTATCGAAATACTCAATAACATCCCCGTGGATCACTCCCATTTTATAAGGTGTTACTTTTGCCGGAATTATGCGCTTATCATTCGGGTCTTCCATTACATAATAGATCGTTTGGTTCCCGTTTAGCTTTCCTTTCGTATACGTTTCTTTGGTGCTTAATTTCCCGGAAGGGCCGTAATATTCCCAAACGCTGTCTTTTTCCTGGTTCCTGAAAATCCCTTTTGCCATCAGGACCCCATTTTCATGGTACATCACTGAAGTGGAACGACCGGTTTTCTCATCATGGGTTACCACCGCTTTTTTCTTTGTGGATGGATAATAATAATAGAACGTTCCCACCGGCTTATCGTCTTTAAATTGTCCTTTGTATTCAAAAGCCCGTGATTTTGGATAAGTTTTCTGCCAGGGACCTTGCTTTCTGCCCTGCGTATCTTTCTGATTAACCGTTTGTCCCAATCCCTGGGAAGCAATAAAAAGCAATACCGTAAAAAGAATCCTAGTTATCATACCAATAAATTTATAAACGACTCAAGTGAATCACAAGTTAAATCAGCCTTTTCGTGTTCAGTAACAACATTATGCCCGATAAACACGGTTTTCATTCCAAGTTTCCTGCCAAATTCGATATCCGAATCAGAATCACCTACCATAATCGATTTGTGAAAATCAACTGTAGGAAATTCTTTTCGGGCCAAAAGCGCCATTCCCGGATTTGGTTTTCGTAAGTCTGAATTGTCTGAAGCTAAATTCGGAGCAAAATAATAGCGGTCAATGCGGCCGTTCTCAGTTTTCAGTAATTCACTACAATAACCATGGATTTCCGAAAGGTTACGCTCGGTCATCAATCCTTTTCCGATTCCTTGTTGGTTGGTCACTACAAAAACGTGTGAAAACAGTTTATTTGCCCTTGAAATAGCTTTTGCCACGCCGGGGAGCAAAATAAACTCTTCTTTTCGTTTGACATAATCATCCATGATACGTTCGTTGATCACTCCGTCCCTATCCAGGAAGAGCGTCCAGGAGTCATCCAAATGCCAGTTTTTCATGACGATTTTCAGATTTCGGTTTCGATCAGGTAATTATTTCGTGTAGAAGAATTCCGTCCTACCAATTCTGCCAGGAAACCCGCCAAAAAGAACTGAACTCCCATAATCATTGATGTGAGACCAATAAAGAATTCCGTACGATCAGCTAATTTGATAGCCGTGGAATGAACAAACAATTTATCAATTGCCAGGTAAGCCGCAATGCCAAACCCCAGGATAAACAGCAAAGATCCCATCGCGCCAAAAAAGTGCATCGGTTTCTTGCCGAATTTCCCCATAAACACAACGGTCATCAAATCAAGCGGGCCATTCAAAAAACGGTTGAGACCGAATTTCGTGGTACCATATTTTCGTGCCTGGTGGATCACCACCTTCTCCCCGATCTTATTAAATCCGGCAAATTTTGCCAGTGGCGGAATATAGCGGTGCATATCCCCGTAAAGCTCAATACTCTTAACTACGGCGTTCTTATATGCTTTCAATCCGCAATTGAAATCATGCAAATAGATCCCGGTCATTCTGCGTGCCGCCCAGTTGTAAAGTTTGGTAGGAACTGTCTTTGTAATCGGGTCATAGCGTTTTTTCTTCCACCCGGAAACCACGTCATAATCCTCTTCGGTAATCATGCGGTGTAATTCCGGAAGTTCATCGGGTGAATCCTGCAGGTCGGCATCCATCGTAACCACCACTTTCCCCATCGCTGCCTGGAAACCGGTATGAAGTGCCGCAGATTTCCCGTAATTACGCTGAAACTTGATCCCACGAACATTGGAATCGATCAATTTCAATGATTCGATAACTTTCCAGGATCCGTCCTTACTTCCATCGTCTACAAAAATGACTTCGTAAGATAAATGATGATCGTTCAATACCCGCTTTATCCATGCATGAAGCTCCGGCAAAGACTCTACTTCATTGAATAAAGGGACGACTATTGATAATTCAAGTTGATTTTCCAACGCTTTTAACTTTTAAACAAAAGTAAGGATTCTGTTGAATTGACAATCGTTCAAAAAAGCACTGTTTTTTCAAATGACCCATTTTGCTATTTCACTTGGATCTTTAATGTTTTTCCAGCAGCAACTAATGTATACACTCCACTATTTAAATCCTGAATATCCAATGGGGTTTTCACGGAATAAAGAGTACCTGCTTTTACTTTTCTTCCAAGCTGATCAATCAACTCAAAATCCTCACCGATGAAATTCTCTGACACGAGGACAACAACCATATCTGAAGACGGATTCGGGAAGCACGACAAAATGCTTGTTTCTTCGAAATTGTTTGTGCCAGCTGTTGTTGTATACTGAATAATCAATTTAGGATGCAAATTAGAGTCACTGTGATCACTGGATGCAAATCCCAATCTCCTGTATTGAGATTCTGTATTCAGTTTCAGGATAAACCCATGACTAGACGAAGGAAAATCAATCATATCCTGTACCAAATCCGTTACGTCTATATTTAGATAATTTTGTGTGGCGCTGGTTGATGCGGCAAGAGGAACCCTATTCTGAGTTGTGCTAGCCGGTTGATTATTCCAGGTAACAGTAGATTCATCCCAGGAAGAAGTAACTCGCTCAAGCCAGCCATCGTTCGATCCACTTAAAGCAGAATGCTGCCATGCCGGTTGATCCATTGCATAAAGTGACAAACTAGCACTTAAAATAGTTGCATTCGCAGGAAGTGTGGCTAATTCTCCAAATTCAAAAAAACTCCTGACAACTCCAGAATTCCCTGAATAGGTCCAAGCAGCAGCCTCAATATGATCACTAGTTCCGAAATTAGTATCATCATTATTTGGTTCGCTCTGGATAACAGCGTCTTTCCCCAAGACTCCACCCGGTTGAAAAGTAACTGTTGTCTGCGCTTGAGAGAATGAAGCAGTTAATATTAGAGCAAATAAAACAAAAGGTGATTTTTTCATAATATATTGTTTAGGTTTAAATTACAAAACTATAAAAAAACTTATTCGTATTGCGTCTTCCCTCAAAAAACGGGAAAGGCTATACAAATCGTTTAAAAAACATTCTAAACCTGAAGATTTATCAATACATAAGAATTTACAGCATTCATGGAAAACGTGAATTTCCAATTATCTTTGATCTATAATGTCAGTAATATGAATCGTCTCTCTTATAGTTTAGAAATTTTTATATTTGTTCTAATCATACCTCTTCTTACTATTTCTTCTTTTGCTCAAAAAGATTTAAATAATTACCAAACACTTTTATCGCAGGGAGAAATGCCCCAGGATTTCAAAACTTCCGTTGCAGATAAAGTTGCGCAGGACCTTCTAAGATCAGACCTGGTTTTTCCTTCCAAAACGGCGGCCCAGGTATACTGGACAGAAGTCCACACAGAATTGAATAATGCATTCTATTCCGGTGATATTATTTATGGTGATGNNTTTTACACCATCAAATCGAATGAAGTAAATGCGTTTTCAACCGCTCCGGGGATCATATTTGTAACTACCGGGTTAATTTCGCAGCTTTCTTCGGAAGCACAGCTTGCATTCATATTATCTCATGAGATTGCTCATTATGAAAAAAATCACTCTTATAATGAATACATCAATTTAAAGAAAGCCGGTAAAATAAAAAAACGTGATCAGGTACTAAAACTCAGTCAATTCTCGAAGGAACAGGAATTCGAAGCCGATGAAGCGGCTATCAAACGTTATTACGATTTGGGATATTCCAGGGAAGATCTGTTAGGTACATTTGATATTCTGATGTATTCTTACCTGCCTTTCGACGAGATCGTTTTTCCGAACGATTACTTTAATACGGACCAGTTTTACATTCCTCTATCACGCATCAATAAAGAAATCAAGGAGATTACCGCGCGTGAAGACTATAACGACAATTACCACACACATCCCAATATCAAAAAAAGAAAAGAAGCCATCCAGCTTTCGTTGGAAAAATACAGCCA